>JASHQK010000266.1 GCA_030039195.1 Candidatus Sulfotelmatobacter sp. | reverse complement strand
TGGTCGCACATGAGTCTGGATCAGCATTCGCTCGACGACTTCGAGCAGGAAGTACTTCGTGACGAGCCCGCTTTAGAAAAGCTGATGCAGGGTCAGGACTGGCGATGGTTTCGCTATCCCTATCTCGCGGAAGGAGACAATCCGGAAAAGAAGGCGGCATTTCGCAGCTTCCTTCTCAAGCATGGTTACAAGATCGCAGCCGTGACCATGAGCTTCGGAGATTATCTCTGGAACGGCCCCTACGCCCGGTGCAAAACCAAAGACGATGCCGCGGAACTAAAGAAGCTGGAAGAGACCTATCTGAAAGGCGCCGATGAGAGCATCGACTACTACCGCAGCATGTCGCACACGCTGTATGGACGGGATATTTCCTACGTGCTTCTCATGCATATCGGCGCGCTCGATGCCGAGATGCTGCCGCGCCTGCTCGAACTGTATCGCGCGAGGGGATTCGAATTCGTGAGTCTTTCAGAAGCGGAAAACGACGCCTTCTATCGTAGCTCGATCGATCTCAGCCTTCCGCCAGAGCCCGACATGCTCGAACAAGTCATGCGAGCGCGTGGCCTGCCGTTGCCGGCCCACACGGACTTCGCGCCGGAGTTGGAGTCGGTCTGCCGCTAGCACTGGAGCAAGGGGCCTCTCTCCTGCGACCGAGGATGGCAGTGGCTACATGAGCACTCCGCTATCGCGCTGCCCCAGTCAGTTCCGGAGTTTCCTCATGGACGGGTGGAGCCGCTTTGGCGCCGCCAAACAACCCGTAGCGCTTCAGCATCACGAACCAGAGGATCACTCCGCCTACAAACAGCACCAGAAACAAGGGAAACACTGACCATTGCGTTTTCACGACAAACTGATCGGGGCGGTAATACGGTTCCAGGTACGCATCGCGCAGCATATCTCGCATGACCGCCATCACCGCGATCACGACCGCGACGATTCCTGACACGTAATACGCGGCCATCCGCAAATTCTCTCTGCGCAACGCCTCCGCCATCACGAAAATCGCCGCGATGCCGCCGGCCACACCAACAAATAGAGAGACCGATGCGATCAGATTGTCTCCGAAGAACAGCATACGAAGATCGCGAGGCAACCTGATCAGAAACCAAATCCCGACCGCAAACTGGGCCATGGTGGCGAACATGAAGGCTTTGCCGCCCAACTGAAAAATGCCGCGTGCATACTCGCCATCCTGTTTCCACCGCGCCAGGGCGAGGAAAACCAGGAAGAGTCCGCCCACTGCAATCGCCGCCACAAAGAAGTGCAGGAAGCGAGGAATCAACGTGGGCTCAGAAAAATTGAGGTTCCATCCGCTGGGATTTGCGAAGTACTTGCCCTTCCACCGCCCCGGTGTCTGGCTCAGCGTCAGATTGTTGCTATAGATGAAACCAATCAGAAAGACCAGAATCACGCTGAACAGCATGACCATGCTGGCCTTGCCCGATTCCTGCCCGCTCCTGAAAGAAGCGTAGTAGAAACCGTAGTAGGCGACCGTGAGAAACGCCAGCACCAGAAACCACGGCCACGCCACCACAATCGACGACGCGTAGAAGAATTGTCCGTACAAAACCTGCAGGAACAGCAGCGGCGCAATTCCCAAGGTAATCGTCGCGGGCAGGAGCACGGGCAGTTTCTTCGACAGGTCGACAAAAATTCTCTTTCCTTGTTCACGATTTCTTGCGCGCCATTTCGCCGCCAGCGCCAGCACCGCTCCGCCCAGCATGAAATTCATCGCGACAATGTGCAGGAAGAAGGTGACGATCAGAAGCAGTTTGAATATCCAATAAGGAGCTGGCAAAGGATTCGGATCGAGCGTGGGAATCAGATTCGGATCGTTCACGTTAGTTTCCTCCTTGCATGGCGCTGGATTTGGACGCATTGCGCTGCGTATTCACCCAAGCAACAACCGCCGCTCTCTCATCGTCGGAGAGCTTCAAGTCCGGCATGCGGATAAACAGGTTGGGAAGGTCTTTCAACGCCTCGGCAGCGACTTGCGGATCATGGGGCAAGTGCGCGAACAGTGCATCATCTGCCTTTACCTGATGGCACATGCTGCAGTTGCGCTCGAAAACCGTCTTGCCGTCGGTCGCAACCGCGGCACTGCTCGGGACCGGGTGGAGTGTGGAAAGAAAACTGGCCAACGCAGTTCGCTCGGCGCCGGTGCCGGCGAAGGGTGGCATCACGCCGTTATGCATCACGTCGAGGGCGGGCAGCATGGCTTGAATTCTGGTCTGGTCCCATTGCCGTAACGCGAGATATTTCTTGACGCTACGATAGGAATCGAGCGTGTGGCAGCTCTGGCATTCGACGCGAAAAATCTCGCGGCCGGCGGCGATCTGGTTCTCTGGCGTCAGGGCGCGGTTTTCCACCCACTTCGCGCTGGCCAGAACGCCGGCATTATCGATCGCGTCCACACTGAACCCGCCATCCCCCGGAATTGGAGTCGCGTAAATCGAATTGGCGTAGAGATAATTGCCGATCACATACGGTTTGCGGATCGACTCCCGAACAAACTCGAACGACCCCATCGCGCCGAGTGCAACCAGCGCAACCAGCAGGCTGAACGCGAGATGCAGCCGCGCCGGGCGGATCAAGGTGAGCAGTGCCAGGGCGAACGTTACGAGCAACAAAATTCCCGCGAGGAACGCAAAATGGGTTCCCGTGGGCATCGGCCCGCGCGCGCTCGCCCAGACGTCTTTCGGAATGTCCCGGATATACCACCAGCCCATGGGAACAAGGGCGATTAGCGAAGGCACGATCCACATTGCGCTCCATCTGACAATTCGCGCCTTCAGTTCCGCATCTTTCTGAACGCTCGCCGTGATCAGCGCATAGATTCCGGCCAATGCCAAAGCGATCGCGAATCGGAATGCCAGTGACGGGAAGTAGGTGGGATTGAAAAAGCCGGTCCAGAACTGGTGGTTCTGAATCCATCGTCCCGAAGTCAGCATGAAGGTGATGATTCCGTTGATGATCACCATGCTGGCGAATGCCGCGATGAAATAGATCCACCCGTACCATTCGTGCAGCCGCGATTCCAGCTTGTCCCAGCCGTAGAGATAAAGCAGCGCCGCCGTAATCTCGAGGAAAAAGAAAACCCACTCGATCGCCCATCCCCAAACGTAGGCGTGAATCAGGTTGCTGGTGGCCAGCGGACTGATAAGACCGATCGTGAACCAGATGCCGACCCCGCTCACCGCTCCATAAACAACGGTGACCAGCACGAAAAACTTGGTATGCGCTTTCAGCCAGCCGAACAGCTTCGGATCGTTCTCGTGACGCGCTTTTCGTTCCGTCAGGACCAGGAACAGTCCGCCTCCGACGGCGAAATGCGACACGAACACATGAAGAACGGCTACTAAAGCAATCAGCAGGCCGGCGCCGAAGGCGACGTCCCAAACTGGATAATTCATTCTGATCCTCCTGACGGGAGAAAACGGCCAGCGACCCCGTGGAATCCTGCGGTGCGTGACTCGTCAAAGCTCTAACGTTCTGTCGTCAACGCACAGATCGCTATGACTTCAATCACAGAGGCGCGTGATTTCGGAAACGTCCCAGGTGGGAGAGGCTGTGAAGCAGGCTCTTCGGGTCCGGTCTTTTTGAATGGGGTCAGAGGTGAGCGGCTGCGCCTAATCCAATCTCACATCCGCCAACGTACTCGATACACAATCCCCCTATGGTATCCGGCAGAGTAAAATAGCCGGTCGGCAGGCGCGGGGTCGAGCAATCAGAAATCGAGGGAAAAATGAAAGATAAGCTCCCGGAAATCTCCAAGGAAAAACAAAAACTGCTCTCTCGAATCAAGCGGCTCGGCGGACAGATCGACGCCGTGCAACGCTCGGTTTTGGAGGGCGATGAATGCGCCGACATTCTCATGCTACTGGCGGCCATCCGAGGCGGCGTTAACAGCCTGATGGCGGAGATTCTGGAGGATCACATCCGCCTGCACATCACCCATCCGGACCGTGGAACCGAGTCGCCCGAGGAGTTGACCGAGGATCTCATCGGCCTGGTGCGTGCGTACCTGAAATAATTTCATTCACCGGAGACTTCTGACCGCTGACGTCTGCTCCAGGCCTATCTCTGCTACACTTGCGCCCATGTCGGAAACAACGCGCCGAAAATTCATCGAACAATGCTCGGCTGCAACCGCCGCTTGCGTGTTGCATGGTTTTCCTTCTTGGGCGGACTCCGGCCCATCCGTTCACTTCCCTTCCGCGCCTCGCGAACGCGTCGCCGTCGCGGCTTATCCCTTCCGCGAATACATTGTGGGATGGAAAGGATGGGATGGTAAGACCCCGAGCGCGATTCCTGCCGCGCAACAAATCGAACTTAAAGACTTCGCCGCTCACGTAGCCGAGAAGTTTAATGTCCATCACATCGAGCCATGGAGCCCGGTCTTCCCTTCTACCGATCCGAAATATCTGGAGCAGTTCCGCACCGCAGTCGAGCAGGCTCGCTCGTCGGTTGTCGACATCGCCGTCGACGGCCGCTACAGCCAATACTCGCCCGATCCCACGGAACGCCAGCGAGCGGTTGAATCCAGCAAACAGTGGGTCGATGTTGGCGTGGCGCTTGGTTCTCCCAGCATTCGCACTCACATCGAAGGCTCAAAAGATTCTCAGCCTGACGTTGGCCGCGCCGCCGACACGTTTTCACGCGTTGCCGACTACGCGGCAAAGAAGAACGTGGTCGTCCATTTAGAAAATGACAATCCAGTCAGCGAAGATCCGTTCTTCATCGTCGAAGTCATCGGCAAGGTGAATAGTCCCTGGCTGCGCGCCCTGCCCGATTTCGGCAACTCGCTGGCTGCCCACGACGCAGACTTCGCGTATCGCGCCATCGACGCCATGTTTGCCCACGCCTACGGCATCTGCCACGTCAAGGATGGAGAGGTCAACGAACAGGGCGAAGCCGTGCGTGTGGACTTGGCGCGTACCTTCTCAATCCTCAAGAAAAACGGCTACAAGGGATATTGCTCGATGGAATACGACGCCCCGGGTGATCCCTACAAACCAACGGCGGAACTCGTGGAAGCAACCGTAAGATTTCTATCCTAGGGCTGCGCTTTGGAGTGATAGGAACTCAGATTAAATCCCAGCTGGTTCGTTTTTTGTTCGCCTTCACAGGAGCACTTATGGTAAAACCTATAGCTCATGCGCAAAGCGATAAACCATCTCAAGAATTGCGATCCTGTGCTGCGCGACATCATCGAGCGCGTTGGCGCCTTTCGGATGGAATTCGGCCCGCCTGAATTCCATAGCCTGGCCGAATCCATCCTTTATCAGCAACTGAACGGCAGAGCTGCCGAAACGATCTTCAACCGTTTCACCGCCCTGGCCGGCGATCCGCTCACGCCCGAAGGCATTCTCCAGCTCACTGACGAGCAACTGCGCAGCGTGGGATTGTCGAAGCAGAAGTCCTCGTATCTGCGCGATCTCGCGACAAAGACCGCTTCCGGCCTGCTCGATTTCTCGCGCCTCTCCGATATGCCCGACCACGAAGTTATTGAGCATCTGACGCAAGTCAAAGGCATCGGCACCTGGACCGCGCAAATGTTTCTGATGTTTACGCTGCGGCGTCCTGATGTTTTGCCCACGGGAGATTACGGCGTACAGGCGGCAATCAAAAAGCATTACCGCAAGCGCAAGCTGCCCAAGCCCAAAGACATGGAAAAGATCGCGCGCCCCTGGGCTCCGTATCGCAGCATCGCGTGCTGGTATTTATGGCGCAGCTTGGACATCAAAACACTCTAACCACAGAGGGCTCTGAGAGACACAGAGACGCCGCGCTCCAGGGGTTCCCGCTGTGTTCCTCTGTGCCGTCTGTGGTTAAACCGTTTGCCTCTTTTGCCCTCTGTGGTTAAATGTATTTCGATGCCTGATCCCAAAATCCGCGTGCTGGTAGCCAAGCCCGGCCTCGACGGACACGATCGGGGAGCCAAAGTCATCGCCCGCGCCCTGCGCGATGCCGGCATGGAAGTCATCTACACCGGCCTGCGGCAAACTCCGGAAATGATCGTCAACGCCGCTCTGCAGGAAGACGTGCAGGTCATCGGCCTTTCCATTCTCTCCGGAGCGCACAATGTCATCGTGCCGCGGGTCATGGACTTGCTCCGGCAAAACAAAATGGACGATGTGCTTGTGCTCGTCGGCGGCATAATCCCCGACCAGGATATCGAGGGCCTGAAAAAGGCCGGCGTCGCAGCGATCTTTCAGCCCGGCACGGCCATGGACGACATCGTCCAATTCATTCGCACCCACGTGCAGCAGCCGGGCGTGCCGGCGGCCGGCTGATGGCCCCGATCGACCCCGCACGTCTCCGCGAAATCCTCTCCTGCACCATCGGTCCCGCGCCCTGGTATTGGAAAACTTTCCCTGCATTCCCCTCTCTCTCTGGTCAGCGTTTTCTCTGGACCCATCACGGCGATACCGGCCCCGTCGCGCACCTGGTTACCCTGGGGCTCGCGCAACAGCCCGATCAGGTCCGCCTCGCGCTGAACACCTATTGCCGCCCTTTTCTCGTGCCGCCGCATTTTCTCGGAGTCTGGTGTCCCGAGGGACGGACCATCCGTGTGACATGTTTCGATCCCGATCAACTAAAAGCTTTTAATCTCGGCGAAGTCGCGGGCTGGTTCAAGCAGTCCTCCGACCGCATCTACGCTGCGACCGCGCCCATCGCGGACTTCGAAATTCCACTTTCTCTTGCCCCCGGCACGCACAAAATTGAGACGCCTTCGGAACTACGGCCCGTCGACGAATTGATCGTTCCCACCAGCTACAAAGCCATGTCCAATGACGATCCGGCATTCGCGCTGTTCGTCTTGTATCTGCAAGCGGGACTGGTAGAGGTGCTGCCGCAGAAGTGGTTTACTGCCTCGCAATACCGAGTCGGTCCGCATTGGATCACCCGCGCCGCCCGTGATCAAGAGTCGCATCGAATCTTCGGCGAATGTTTCGGGGTGGGCACGTTTCTGCTGGAAGGGGACGGCTGCCGTCTCGCCGAATGGATCGCAAAGAATTCCTGACTCGGCCAATCGCAAAATGTCTGCCTCAACCTTCCAGCTCGACGACATTCAAGGCATCCGCATTCTGCGGCTTTCCTCTCCTGATGGAACCAATCGCCTGAAGCACGTCGTCGTGCTCAGCTTGAGCGAAACGCTCCGGCATCTCGCCGCGGTTGCGCGGCCAATTATCATCACGGGAAACCACCGGTTCTTCTCGGCCGGTGCAGATTTGGCGGAGATTGCAACCCTGAATGGTCCCAGCGCTTACGAATTCGCTAAGACGGGCCAACAACTGATGCAAACGATCGCCGAATTCCCCGCCCCGGTCTATGCCGCGATTTCCGGCTACTGCATGGGCGGCGGACTCGATCTCGCGCTTGCCTGCCGTTATCGCATCGCTTCACCGCATGCCGTTTTTGGCCATCGCGGCGCCGCCTTAGGATTGATCACCGGCTGGGGAGGCACGCAACGTTTGCCGCGCCTGATCGGCAAAGCCCGCGCGCTTGAAATGCTCATCGCTGCCGAAAAGCTCTCCGCGTCCCGGGCGTTATCATTTGGCTTGGTCGACGCCATTGCTGATGATCCTGTCGCCGAAGCCGTCGCGCGAATCCGGTCGCCCCAGGATCTCCCCCTAAGCACTTAGCGGCGAAGGAGTAGCCGGTACCTTCTGTTTTTTTGTATCTGGTTGCGGGGCGGTTCCAGTTGTGCTCATCGCCGCTTTTCAAGAAATGGAAGCGGCGAGAAGACCGGATTGTCTATGTGGCCGACGAGTGTGCCATGCACGCATTTCCCATCCAATACCTGAATTCACATTGTCTGGACTCTGGACCGCGCGGGCAATCAGGTGCACTACATCTCGCTGCAGGTGGACGGTCAGACTTACGAAGTCGATACCTATTACACGGCGCAGTCGAATTGGTACGCGGATGAGATCGACATGGCCTTCCAGATGGACGGCAATTACGCCCAGCAACCGTACAACGTCTGGCTGGATGATGTGACCTTGAACGCGCAGTGACACGCTCATGCGCTACACTCCTCTGTCGTTGTAGCGGAGGGAAGCCGTGGACTCATATCTTGTGGAACTCTATGCCCACCAGGACTGGGCGGATGCCGAGCACTGGCGCTCGTTTGAAAGTCACCCGTCCGCCCTCGGTGACAAAACGCTTAAAGAGCGGCTGCTGCACATCCACCTCGTGCAAAATGGGTTTCTCTGGGTAACCGGGCCGCGCACGTCGAAATTCGATTTGAAGAAGCTCGAGGATTTCAAAACTATGGCCGATCTCAAGAGGTACGGCCGACGGGCCAATGCCGATCTGCAGCAGGCGCTGAAGAATGCAAGTACGGAGCGGCTCGAGGAGATCATCGAAGTTCCGTGGTTCAATCCGCCGGTGAAGATCACCGTACGTCAAGCACTCACCCAAGCGGCGATGCACAGCCACTACCATCGCGGCCAGAACGCGACGCGATTGCGAGAATTGGGCGGCGTGCCTCCCATGACGGACTTCATCGTTTGGCTGGGGAAGGGCCAGCCAGCAGCAAAATGGGAGTAGCGAATCAGTTCTGAACACAGAGGGTCCGTCGACTACGAAGACCATCTGCCGTACGGACGAGTTTCTTCGCTCGGGATGACAGGGATGTTTCAGCTTTGAGTGGCGGTTAGCGGAATTATTCTGGAACGCTGTGCTCTTCGTTCTGCGAGCGCAGAACGCGATCCACCGAATACGGCGCACGGCGGCTGGGTTCGTGATAGTGGCGCACCTGCATTTCGCCGAGCAGGCCGATGGCGAGCAAGTTCAATCCGCCGAGCAGAAGGCCGAGGGCAGCCATCATGAGCGGGCCGTGCGTGGCCATGATCGGCACCTGGCGGAGAAACTTCTCAATCGCCAGCCAGACCACGATGGCCGAACCGCCAAAAATGCTCATCATCCCGAGGCTGCCGAAAAAATGCAGCGGGCGCGAAAGATAGCGCAGCAGGAATCGAATCGTAAGCAGATCGAAGAAGACGCGGAACGTGCGCGAGATGCCGTAATGCGAGTTCCCGCGTTCCCGAATTACATTGCGAATCGGCACTTCGCAGATCGACGCGCCATGCCACGATGCCAGTGCCGGGATAAAGCGGTGCAACTCGCCATAGAGCGGAACTTGCTCGAGAACGTCGCGGCGGTAAGCTTTGAAGGTCGTGCCGAAATCATGGATATCGACGCCGCTGATTTTGGCCATCATCCAGTTGGCGATGCGGGACGGCAGGCGGCGCATCCAGAAGTTGTCGACCCGGACTTTCCTCCATCCGCTGACGATCTCGTAGCCGGCGGCGATTTTCTCCAGAAACAACGGAATGTCGTTGGGATCATGCTGCAAGTCGCCATCCATGGCGATGATGTATTCGCCACGAGCGTGGTCGAAGCCGGCGGCCAGTCCCGCAGTCTGCCCGAAGTTGCGGCGGAGTTTCACGACCGTCACGCGGCTGTCGACCGCCGCGATTTCGCGCAGCATCGCGAAGGTGTGATCGTTCGATCCATCGTCGACCAAAACGATTTCGAAACTCTCGCCGTGCGCCTCCATGACCGCCTTCAGGCGATCGTAGAGGTCGGTGACGTTCTCCTGCTCGTTATGTAAGGGAACGACGATGGAGTACTTGGGCACAGGGGTTTTATTATACCGTAGCGACCTGCAGCCGCAATCAGCCGACCCATTAACTATGCGGTCGCCACAGTGGCACACCGCATCCAACCCAATCCGTAGAGCGCTGGCCGAACTTCTTGTGAGATGCCTGTCGACTTGATGGAAAGAAAAATTTACCGCCGCGAATGTCTTAATACCCCCGATAAGTGCTTGAAAATTCGCGATCCGGGATTGGCAATGTCTGTGCTGATAGTTTCTCTATGGGCGTTAGGGGGAAGGCTGTATTGTTTTCCGACCCTTTCAACAGAAACAATTGAGTTGTTGGAAGCTCCGAAACCGACTGCTTTCTGCCGGAGATTGCCATCATTCGATGGCGGTCGGGAACGCAGGCTGGGAGTTGGTTTTACGTTGGCAGCGCCGAGGAAGCTACGCGATCGCGAGAAGGTTAAGCGGTGAACCCCCATCTCGCGAGCTGTAAGGAATCATTGCATGCGACTATTGAGCGCCCGGCTGATTGTTTCTCTGATTGTTGGAATTACGCTGGTCTCGTTGTGTGCTTCGTATTATCAGGTGCTGGTGTTGAAGCACGGAATGGGACGGGATCTCGAGCATCGCGCGGCCGTTCTGGCCGACAGCCTTTCCGCCAACGTCGAACATGAACTCGCGCACGATGACAACCTGACCTTGCAGCACACCGTCGAACGCTTCGCCAATCGAGAACATCTTGCAGCGCTTGCGGTGTATGACTCGCAGGGAAATCTGGTTGCCGTGACCCAGGATCAGCCGGCACAGCTGGCAAGCGCTCCGGCGGTGGTCGCTCAGTCACTCAAAACGGACCAGAGCGCCGATGCCTTCCTGCGGTGGCAACGAACCCCCATTCACATCTATGCTGTGCCGCTTCATCACGATGGCCGACTCATCGGGAGTCTTGCCATCGTTCACGACACCGGCTACATCCACAGCGAAGCTCTACGCATTTGGCGCGAAACTTTCCTGAGTGCGCTGGCACACATCGTTTTGATCGTGTTCATTACGTTGCTCATCGTGCGCTGGAGCATTGCCGGTCCGATCGCACGCACGGCCCTGTGGATGAAAGCACTGCGCACGGGACGCGGAACTTCGCCCCAGGCCCGGCCGGACCTCGAATTATTCCGGCCTTTGGCGCGGGAAGTCGCGACCCTGGCCGCGAGCCTGAATACGGCGCGTTCTGCGGCGGAACTCGAGGCCCGCCTGCGCGAGACCGCCGAATCCCTGTGGACCGCAGACCGCCTCGCGGTTCGTGTCCGTGACCGGCTGGCCGACGGACAGCTTTTCATCGTTTCCAATCGCGAGCCGTACATGCATCTTCGCCGCGGGAAGTCCATCGAGGTCGAAGTTCCGCCCAGCGGTTTGGTTACCGCGCTGGAACCCGTGCTGCGGGCCTGCGGCGGAACCTGGGTCGCGCACGGATCGGGCGATGCCGATCTGGAAACGGTAGACGCACGCGACCGGCTGACCGTGCCTCCGGACGATCCGCACTACACGCTGCGCCGGGTCTGGCTCACAAAAGAAGAAGAGGAGGGCTACTATTACGGCTTCGCCAACGAGGGGCTTTGGCCGCTCTGCCACATAGCCCATACACGCCCGCTATTTCGCGCCAGCGATTGGAAGCACTATCAGGATGTCAACCGAAAATTTGCCTCTGCGCTGGTGGAAGAGATGGAGGGCGTGGAACATCCGGCTGTACTGGTGCAGGATTATCATTTTGCGCTGCTGCCACGGCTCATCAAACAGAAGCGGCCCGATGCGCGCGTAGCCCTGTTCTGGCATATTCCCTGGCCGAATCCCGAGGCAATTCGAATCTGTCCGTGGCAGAGCGAACTCGTGGATGGACTACTGGGTGCAGACCTTCTCGGATTCCACATTCAATCGCACTGCAACAACTTCCTGCAGACGGTCGACCGCATCGTAGAGTCGCGCATCAATTGGGAGCATTTTTCGGTACAACGCCGGAACCACAACACGGCGGTGCGACCGTTCCCGATCAGCGTCGAGTTTTCTGATGCTCCGGCGGAACTTCCTGCCGAATCCGCATATGAGGAGCGCGGCGCGCTGCTAAAAGCTCTCGGGGTCGAAGCCGCCCGCATGGGCATTGGCGTCGACCGCATCGATTACACGAAGGGAATTCTGGAGCGATTTCTGGCGGTCGAGCGGCTGCTGGAAAAGTATCCCGAGTATCAAGGCATGTTTACGTTTGTCCAGATCGGCGCGCCCAGTCGGACGCACATCAAGCGTTATCACGATCTTCAGGCTGAGGTCGAAGCCGAAGCCGAGCGCATCAATTGGCGATTCCAGATGGAGCACTGGAAACCGATCGTGCTGCTGAACCGCCAGCACAGCCACAACGAAATCGCACAATATTATCGCGCCGCCGATCTGTGTCTGGTCA
>JASHQK010000265.1 GCA_030039195.1 Candidatus Sulfotelmatobacter sp. | reverse complement strand
TCCAGCCGGTGGGTTGCGCAAGACAAGCATGGATCGTAGGCGCGAATCGACATCTCTACTTTGTTTAGCACTCCCTGGTCGTACTTGCCGTCATGGATCAGAGCTTTGGCGGCCTGCGTGACCGACAGATTAATAGGAGCGTTGTTGTGGGTTGTGCCGACAATAAGGTTCGCGTTGGTGATGAGCCCGTCGGCATCGGTGGTGTAATCGTGAATGAGCGTGCCGCGCGGCGCTTCGGTGCAGCTTATGCCGCGCGCGGCACGAGGTTTCACCTTTACGCGTGTTTCCGTGCTGGTAATGTCCGGATCGTCGAGGAGCCGGATCGCGTTCTCCGCGTTGTAGAGCAGCTCGATCAGGCGCGCCCAGTGATAGAGCAGAGTCCATTGCGCGGGCCGGCCAAATTTCTGCCGGAATTCTTCCAGTTCCTTCTGGGCAAGCGGCGTGTCGATGTAATCGCAGACATTGATTCGTGCCAGCGTGTTGGCGCGATAAATGCCTTTGGGATTCTCGAGATCCATCGCGAAGCCTTCGCCCCATTTCTTGGCGTAAGGGAACTTGAGGTAACTCCATGACTCGATGTGCTCGGCAATGTAATCGGTGTAGCGATCGTACGGAAAATCCTCGTACGATCCATCAGGTTTCATCAGACGCAGCTTGCCATCGTAGAGATTTAGCGCGCCATCATCCTTAACCGTACCGATAAAACCTGTGGTGATCACGCCGAGCGACTTCACCACATCGAGATACTTGGGGAAGATGTTGTCTTTCGCGAACGAGATGGAGAACTTGGCGAGTTCGAGCGCCTCATCCGCCATCTTGCGCAACTGATCACGGTCGGCCGGGGCAAGCGCTTTGCTGAATCCGCCAGGAACCGCAGCCTGGGGATGGATCGCCTTGCCGGCAAGAATCTCGAGCATCTTTGCACACATGTGTCTGATGCGGACCACTCGCGTGGCCACGTCGGGCGCGGCTTTGAGAATGCCGATCACGTTTCGCACGGAATAATCGGCGTCGGGTCCAAGCAGGAAATCAGCCCCTGCCAGGAAATAGAAGTGCAAGATATGCTCTTCCATAAAAGCCACGCTATTGCAGAGTTCGCGCAGCTTTGCGCCGGCTGGAGGCGGCTGCACTCCGAACACCGCATCGCATGCTTTGGCCGAGGCGAGGTGATGAGACCATGGACATACTCCGCAGATGCGCGGCGTAATGCGCGGCAGATCCTCGACGGGGCGGCCGACACAAAACTTTTCGAATCCACGCAGTTCGATCACATTGACCCGAGCCGTATCGACGTTGCCGGCATCGTTGAGCTGAATGGTCACCTTGGCATGGCCCTCAATGCGGGTGACCGGTTGAATGACCAATGTCTGTGCCATGTTCACCTCCGGGGCGTCGGCCGCAGACGGCCAGCGCCAGCAAAACGGTTAAAGGTTGCGGCTCGATCCGGGATTTGCTTGGGATCGAGGCCGATGCTCGAAAGCGCGCCCATCATATCGACCATGGGGTTGGCTTTCTCGGAAAGCGGTCCAAAGCATCCCTCGCACGGCATGTAGGCACGGATGCAGCGCGGCGTGCCGTCGCTGCCGCTGCAACCGGCACGAGTCGCCGGACCGAGGCAGAGGAAGCCCTGCTCCATCAGGCAGCGCATTTCGCTCAAAGGCGCGCCAGGAGTGAATTCCGGGGCCTCAAAGCGGCGTTTCAACGTCGAAACCGCTTTCTTTTCGCGCTTGGTCGGGCACTCGTCACAGACGCTCTTCGCGGGAAGCGCGGGGAGTGGTTTGCCTTCCAGAATGGAGGTCAACGCTCCCGCGACCATCTCGGGTGTGGTTGGACATCCGGGAAGATAGGCATCGACTTTCACCACTTCGTGAACGGCATAGACGCGGTCGGTCAAAACGGGGATCTCTTCGTGCGGAAGTCCGTTTGACTCAGTGCTGACGCTCTCGCGATACACCTTCTGCAGTACCTCTTCGGTTGTGTACAGATTGTTGAGTGCGGGAATGCCTCCGAAGCACGCGCACGAGCCGAGCGAGATCAGAATCTTGCACTTTTTCCTCATCTCGATGGCGAGTTTCTTGTGTTCTTCTGAGCGGATGCCTCCGGAGATCAGGCCGACATCGGCCGCCGGGATTTCCATTTCCTTGTTTTCGCCAGTCTGACCAAACAGTTTATGGTCCATGATCACTGGCATGTGGACGATTTCTACTTTCTTGAGAACGTCGATGAGCGGTTCTCCAATGTCGAGGATAGTTACTTCGCATCCTCCACAGATCGCGAACCACTCTTCGGCAAGTCGGGCTGCCGCTGCCATGCTGCACCTCCATCGGAACTTAAATTCGCTGCTGTTCGCTTCTGCTTTCTGACGATCAACGTCTTCCTTACGCTCTTCGGAATTATTGCCGGTACGGACTTGGGCCCAGCTTCTGAACCTGCTCGTGGAATTCGCGAACTACCTGCGCAAAGCGCGGGCCTTCCGCGGCCGAAACCCACTCCAACCGAAAGCGCTCCTCTTCTATGCCGAAATCGGCCAGCATCAATCGGATCGCCTCAGCGCGTTTTTCGGCTTTCAGGTTTCCTTCCTGATAGTGACAATCTCCGGGATGACAACCGCACATCAAGACGCCATCGGCCCCCTTCGTCAGCGCTTCGATCACGAGATTGGGATGAACCATTCCCGAGCACATGACGCGCACCATGCGAATGCTGGGCGGATATTGAATGCGCGATACGCCGGCCAGATCAGCGCCGGCATATGAGCACCAGTTGCAGCACAGAGCGATGATCAGCGGCTGAAAGGTTTCAACCGGAGGCACAACACCCGCGCTGGAACCTGCGTGGAGAACGCTATCTTCCATCACGCCACCTCCAAGGCCGCTTCGATCTGCGCTCGAATCTGCTCGAGAGTGAAGCCTTCGATCAGTACGCCATCTTTCGGACAAGTCGCCTGGCAACAACCGCACCCTTTGCAGATGCTCTGGTTGGTCTCAACAACCTTCTTGACTGCGCCTTGCCACATATACTCCAGCAGCGTGATGGCTTTGTAAGGGCAGGTGTCGACGCAATAGGCGCAGCCATCGCACTTCTCTTCGAGAACGTGAGAAATGTTTGCTTCCAGTTCGATGCTGTCTCGCGCAAGGATCGTGGCGGCGCGAGCCGAAGCTGCCTGCGCCTGCAGGATCGATTCTTCCAAGGTCTTAGGCGAGTGGGCCAGGCCGCAGAGAAAAACGCCGTCGGTCATGAAGTCCAC
>JASHQK010000264.1 GCA_030039195.1 Candidatus Sulfotelmatobacter sp. | reverse complement strand
TAGTACCTCTCGCCTGGCTGACCTCCTGGATCGCATTAGAACAGAAACAGATCAGGTCCGCTCTGACGAACTAGCAACTGAGATACGTCGCATTCTCGAAGAACGCGCAGTCATCGAGAAACCGTTAGGCGAAGCTTCTAGTGACTTCAGAAATTGAATCGGCCCGCTGTGTGCCTGAGTCCACGATTGTTCCGCTTTAGTCGCGGGATTCACAAATATGTGCACATGGGTGGTGCGAGACCCGCAGCGGCGCAGTTGCCGTCACCAGATGGCGTGAGGCCCGTCACTGACAACGCTCTTCTCCGAACGGAGAATTCGTGCTGCACTTGGTTGCATCATCTCGCCACGAGTCTCGCAGTCGCCGCGCCGACCCCCGGCCCGTGTCTCTCTCTCTCTCTCTCTCTAGTTTTGGTGCAACGCCAATCGTGAAGCTCGCCCAACGGAGGAATCCAATGACGAAACTACGAAGTTATGGGTTGTTTACTTTTGTACCCACGAGAGGCGGGAAGTGCGGCAGTGTGGGGAAACTTAGCTTATCGAAAATGGCCTGCATCGTCATTATGTTCTGTGCCGCGACGGCGATTGTCTCGCCTGCACAGACCTTCAAGACGCTCAGCAGTAAAGGCGTGTACTATGTCTCCCCCCGGAGGCAGTGATTCCAATGCCGGGACGCTGAGCCAACCCTTCCGAACCATTCAGAAGTGCGCCACCACGGCGACAGGCGGCGGGACCTGCGAGGTTCTCGCGGGGACCTACCACGAAACGGTCACGCCGAACTCCGGCATTACGATTGAACCGTTCAACGGAGAATCGGTGACGGTGACTGGCGCCGGCCCTGTGACGGGCTGGAGCCGCTACTCGCGGTCGATTTACAAAAGCCAGCGTGAATCTGCCTGGCAGCGACACGAGCACGACGTTTGCCAACCATGTGTTCGTCGGCCGTTGCCGGAGTAGTCGCCGCGGACCGCGATGTTGCACTCGCTGCCCGGTGATCAGCAGCTTCACAGCGTCGGCAAACAGCATCACCGCCGGCGAGCCCGTGACCTTTACATGGAGCGTCAGCGGAGCCACCTGTATCGGGCTCTCGGGCGTGACTGCCGCGCCGGCATCTCCTGTCACAGTCTTCCCCAGTGTCTCCGGCAGTTACACCCTGACTGCTTCAAACGCGAACGGGACGGTCAACAAGTCGATCGATATTACTGTCGCCCCGGCGACGCCGATCGCCTCCGCCAGCATTGGTTCAGCGGCTGGGCAGCTCGTTGCATCGGACTTCACCGGCCTTGGCATTGGTCGAGGGAGTTTCTCCAGAATCTTTGGCGAACCCGCCACTGGCACTAATACCGTGCCTCGTCAGATCATCAAAAACATCACGCAGTACGGCGCGTCGCCGATCTCTTACAAGATCACCGCCAGCGACGAATACCCGGCATCCGCGGCGACCTTTGTACCCACATCGGCGCGAGTCTCGGCAATGAACCAGCTCTACGCCGATACCGGCGCAACGTTTTTTGTCGGTGTCAATCTGGCGGCAGACGTTCCCAGCATCGCGGTCACGCAGGCGCAGGCGTATGCCAGTCTAGCAACTCCCGGATCCCTGAGCGGAATGGAAATCGGCAACGAACCCGATAACTACATACTTTCCGACGAAAATTACCGCACCGTGCCCTACTATTTCCTCACCGACTACGCCAACTTTGAGCCAGATGTGCTGTCGGCATTGCAAATGTATCAGCCAGCGGCGAAGCTGGTTGGACCAGCTTGGGGTAATCCCAAGACCGTTGTCGGCGGCGTCAGCGGAGTTGTCAACGATTCCGGAAATCCGATTACGCTCAGCGATTTCCTCACCGCGGAGAGTTCAAACCTCGCGTTCGTTTCGCAGCATGGCTACGCCAACCAATGCATTGGAGGCACAAAGAACTATACAGGCGACTTTCTTCTGACTCCCTCGGCACAAGACTGCGTTTCGACCTCGTACCTTCTCGGGGGCGTGGCGCCGACCCATGCCAAAGGCCTGCGTTATCGCATCGGGGAAACCAACAGCATGATCAGGGGTGGCGTCTCCGGCATCAGCAACACCTTCCAGGCCGCGCTCTGGGCCATGGACTGGAGCGCTGGTCTGGCCGAAGGTGGAGTCGACGGCGTGAATTGGTATGGAGACAGCCAGGAACAGTACTACACGATGTTTACTTTCAACACCAATGTCATGGGCGGAGAGAACGTATACACGCTGGACTATGTCACGCCGCAGTACTACGGCGTCTTGATGTTCCAACAGGCCACCCAGAACAGCGCGCGCTTCCTGCCCTTGACTTCGTACTTCGACAAGCTTGCTGTTTGAACTGCTTCGTAGGCAACGAGGAATGTGCCCCCAGCCTCGTTGAGCCGACCAAAATCCACTATCCATCCCGCTTCCGTCTTTCGCGCGATGTAGCGCCCCATTCGGCGGTCTACAGGATGAGCAGCTTTCACGGCATCTGTCGCCTGCCACGCTGCCGTATCGTACTCGGCAAGGAGAACTCCGCGCGCTGTGATCGCGGCTAGTTCCGCTTCGGATGGCTTGCTCGATGCTGCTGCCCCGGCAACTGTGAAGAGCAGTCCAACTGCCGCAAGGATACAGGGCAGACCTCGACGATTCATGCGCGTACTCTCAACTCACAGCAGGCGGTATCAGTACTGGTGAGTCATGAACAAAATCTTCCCATCCAGTTTGCTGATCTTGACCACAGCAGTGCCGCCGAGAGCACCTTGAGGATGCAAGGTACCTTTGACGATCCACGTTTCGCCGTACAGCCGAGCATGGAAAGGCTGTTCGTCCGAAACGGTTTTTTCTCCGTACTGTGCCTTCACCGCAGCTTCGGCTATCTGGATCGCCGTTGATTCGTCCGGCACGAAACCATCTTTCGGGTGTATTGATTGCGCCCCCCGGAGGGA
>JASHQK010000263.1 GCA_030039195.1 Candidatus Sulfotelmatobacter sp. | reverse complement strand
TTGTCTCGGCTTTGGAATGAAATTGTGCCTGGGGGCCTGCCCAATCCAAGCTCTGGAGTTGGTCGACTAGGATAGCACCTTCGACTTTATCGACTTTGATTGGCAGCGCGATAGGGTTTGCGCTGGCTGGTCAAGGGACAAACTACAGCTAGCCCGCTGGCTCGGTTATAGCGTTGATCGGTCAGCACCAGTGCGGGCCTCCGCTTGGCCCGTTCGTGGCCAACCTGGGGGTCAAAGTCGACGAATACGATGTCCCCCGCTTCGGGTACGTACCCGGTCACCATTCAACTCTTTCCTTCCCAACTTCTCGGCCCGTAGAAATCTCGGGATACTGATTATCCGGGGTAATCTGAGAAGCCAGTTGAGTCAGGGTCGGTACTTTGGTGGCCCGGCGCAGCTCGATCTGGCCGTCGGCAGCTTCGATTTCCAGGAAATCACCTTCCTTGAGGCGGGCCTCCTCGATGATCGGCTTCGGGATCTGCTAATCGTCCGGGTCCGACTTCCGCGCGCTCGCATCGATTTTCCTGGCCGGGGATTGATCACGACGGCCACCACTATCAGATCTGCTGGTTGGGCGGAGCGGCGTCACGCGTGAACGGGGGCCACGTGGTGAATCCGCCGCACATGGATTTGCTTCTCACGCTTGCGGGTTTGGGCAATGTCGTAGGAGGCTTGCATCCGCAGAAGCGTGTCCATCTTCACTCCAAAGGCTTTCTCAATGCGGAGCGCCATATCCCCGGAAAGGTCAGCCTTGCCGTTAAGCAGGCTGGAGAGCGCGGGCCGGGAAACCTTGAGCGCCGCCGCCGCCGCGGTCACCGACAGGCCCGCGGGCTGGATAATTTCGGTCCGAATGAAATCTCCGGGATGGGGCGGGTTCTTCATAGGCATGGCGTTTTACTCCTTAATTGTCCTAGTGGTAGTCTTCCAAATTTAGGTCGCAGATTTCGCGCTCTGCGATGTCGATACGGAACGTCAAACGGCGGTTACGGGTGACGCTGAGGCTCCAAGTGCCTTTGCGGTCGCCGGTCAGTGTGTGCACCTTCCACGCTGGGAGCGAGCGTAATTCCTCGGGGTCTTGCATGTCATCGAGGAAGGCTAGCATCTTGCTCAGCTTGTCCACGGTATCGGGCGGAACGCCTTTTGTGCTGTCTTCCGCGTAAAGCCCCTTCAAGCCCTTATGTGCAAAATTCCGTATCTTCACCCATGCGACTGTAGCCTGTCGCTTAACACTTGTCAAGTACGGCCCTACCGGTAACAATCGCGGAGATGGCTCAAGCCGCTGCCGTCGAAGGGTCAGCTGACGTCACACCGCGCGGCAGTCGATCATCGGGCTCGACACCAACCTCCTTTACCACGAAATTACCGAACGAACCCAATAACTCCTTCGGATTCAATCAACGGACAGGAGACCGTGCAGAGCGCCTCGCCTATCTTTTCTGGGATGGGGTCGGCGTTCCGAAGAATCTGGAGAAAGCATATTTCTGGGCCGCAGTGGCGTCCCGGAACAGGAGGGTCCTCCCCGCGAGATCCGGCAGCGAGCCTCGCCGGAAGTCTCAAGCAGGCTCTGACGTATTCCGGTTTGTGGCACGCTCAAGTGGCAGCCATTGAACGTCGAGCAACCGCCTGGCAGCCGCTCAGCCCGGCGTCGTAGGGAAACAGCGGGAGTTCCGGATTGCGGGGATTAACGACAAACCTTTCCCCAGATTGCTTCTGACACCATGGTTCGCTGTTCGGAATTCGTAACAAGATCAATGTGACAAATTCGCACATTAAATAGCGCGTGAAAATAGCTTCGGGGCGTTCAAGGGGGAACGGTGGAGAAAGAGAATCGCCAAGCATACGAAAAGCCTGCTTTCACGAAACTGACAAAAGAACAGGCTAAGGGAAAACTACTCGAACACTTTAAGCGGGGCAGCAGGGAAGCGAATGAATTTTTGGAATTAATCTTCCCCGAGGCAGCTGCAGAATATTGCGAAGCTAAAAAAGAATCAGCGTAATCCAGCTGTCTTGTTTGGATGTTCGGCGGTCGACGCATGCAAACCCAACCGAGGGCCACAATCAGAAGTCTTTCGGAAACCAAGAAAGTGAATCTGCTGCACGGGGGCTTCCCAGAGGTGCTCGCTCTCGACCGAAGGCGCGTAGTCTTTGGCTTGCTTCCTACGCTGTAGGGACCGTGGTCGGGACGACGGTCCCGGACTTCCATGCTGTCTTTGAAACTGGCGGCATTGAAGCGCTCGTCGGTTTCTATGTAGTCCAACCTTGGTGCCGTCTTCGAGCCACACTGCCTTGTTGTCTCCGTATTCATGTTCGTCGCTCGCGGTGCCCACTCTGGCGGCAAGGTCGTGGAGCAGCGAAGTCAACTCTTCAGGTTCGACGAAGCAGGAGGAGTGCATATTCCAGATTTCTTTCACCGGCCGAAAACTGTGATTCATTGGCTCGACCTTCTTTTCGTTTTCTTTTGTGCTTCTGTGCTTGGACCAATTCCCGTCGACGCTTCAGCGTCGGCTGCCGCGTCAGGAGATCTAGGGGCGACACACGTTTCGAGGGGACTGGCCCCCAGATGACAAGTGTTGATCTGTGGGCTACGAGGAAAGAGTGCGCAAGGCTCTTCTGCGAGGCTCTCAGGAGC
>JASHQK010000262.1 GCA_030039195.1 Candidatus Sulfotelmatobacter sp. | reverse complement strand
AACCGGGTAATAGCCGTCATAGAGCACCTTCACCCTTGGGGATTGACATTCCGTAAACGTAGGCGTTGCCCTGACTCGAGCGAATTCTTAACGAATTGAGAACAAACAGGACAGAACCTGGGGTAGATATTGTGCCTGGTTTGCGTCGGGGTGCGCAGAGCCATTCGTCAACGCACCTGGACGGGGATAGCGATAGGAGGAGTGTCCACTGTTGCCGAAATCTCGAGTAAGTGACTTGGGATCTGATTTGGCGCTGGACCCTCCTTCCCCATTGATTTCTCTCTGCTCTCTTTCGCGGAGCACAGCGAAATTGTACGTTAGCGCCTCGACAGGAGTATGAATTTTGTGTGAATTAGCCCTCCCTGGGCGTGCTACAAACGCCTCGTCCAGCAAGGCCTTCCAGCAAAACTTTGACGCCCCCTAGCACTCGATAGAGGTTCGGCGGTGGGCACAAAACTGGGCACAAATTCTTCGAGCCTTCCCTGGACACCTCATCACCGAAAATCGATCTCCCCTTGTTTTCCCACCCGATGCGGAGAGAATATGAGCCCACGCCCCTTTAAATCTGATCCTAGAATTCCTCCAAAGGCTCTTTGGTCGGCGTCAATGGATTATGAAAGAGTCGGCCCACCCATTGACATGAAATTGGGTTTGAGTTTGTCGGTGTACCCTCAGGGCGCGAGGACGGCGAATGCCTGTTACGCTCTGGATGAGGCCTTTCTTTGAGTTGATCAGGAACGCACGCTTTGAACCAGATCTGTGTCGCGACTCCTGCGAGTAGCAGGGTGGTAGTACGTGACGGGAGTGCAACCTTTTCGCGTGCGTTCTGCCGCTCTAGCTCGTTCTATCTGGACTTATGACTCGAAGTCGCAAATCACGAGAATGCTCGATGGCGTTGTGCGGAACTCAGACCCCGATGTTTTTTAGCTCAGGTCTTACTATCCAGCATCCTGGTTCGGGCGCGGAGCAGCTGACTACACTGGGACAACGGCTGACTATAAGGGGAGAAGCTGGGTGGGCAGAAGTCACACTTCCGCAACGGTATGCCATAAGCGCAGTTGGATTGAAGCCGAGTGTTGTGCCCGGCTGTGGTGCGACAACTTGGCGATTCCCCCTTCGTTGGCCAGTATTAGCTTAAGATCACACGTAAGCCCCAGGGAACTGCGCAGTGCGGGTGAAGATCGGTAGGGTGACTGACTGGGCTTTCTGCGGGTGAGCCACAACGGAACACCTCACCGCGCTGTTCATCGTCCCGAAAGTATGTCGACACGATTCCAGGTGGGGAACACGATCACGAGGCTCGCGCTGCGAGACGCTCACCATCCCCCTTTCTGCGTTTACGCCGCTCTAAAATTTACACAGGTTTAGAGATTGCATCATTCTTCTAACGTTGAGTTGGTGGACACCCCTCGGAAAGCTGAGCATTTCGCAGGGCATTCGCGAAAACGGATTGTGCTCCCCAAGAATGAATCGGCTCAAGGCTCAGCTGGGATCCCTTTCATTTTGCCGTCCCGCATGCCGAAATGCCCCTTTGCCGCAAGCGACACTCCCGTCAACGTTCGGTCAGCTCTAGTTTTTAGCTGAGCAATCTAAGGAGTTCGAAAATGAAGAACACATTTTACGCTTCTGGCGGCTTTGGCAGCGGTCGCGACCCCAACTCTCGTTCCTCTCGCCAATGGGCAAGTAATGAGTTGTTTGCTGGACTCCAGCCGACCGCAGTTACGAAGCGCGTAACGACCGGTCCGTAAGACTCGCGTCGGCAGAATCAGGTTGGCGCAGCGGCATCATGTACAGCCAAACACATCTCCTCAGCTATTCATCGTCCCTTCATCATTCCAAAGTATTATGTAGCGCGTCTCGGATGGGAAACAGGATAACGAAGCTCGCGCCATACGACGATCACTATACTAAGGCTCTGTTTCCAGCAACAAAGCAGAGCATCTCAAGCGAAAGGAGCGGCTTTGCAGAGCGAACAAAGCCTGGTACTCAAACCTGAACTTGACGGAATATCTGTCGCCGCCCAACCAGATTCTTTGTCGACGCGGAAGGAGCCGGACTCATCGTCGACGCGGAAGATGGATCGTTCGCTGCTTGACAGTGTTGCCTGGAACACGGCCACTGATTGGATCAGCCAGATCTTCACGTGGGCGCTGTTCTTGATTACGATCAGAGTCCTGTCGCCCGCCGATTTTGGTCTCCTGGCCCTACAGGTTGTTTTGTTACCCCTGGCATATACCTCCACGCTTGGGATTGGCCGTGCAGTGGTAACGCTCCGCGAACTCACCGAAGAGCAAATATCGCAGCTCAATACCGTTGGCTTGCTGCTCGGACTGGGATCGTACGCTCTGGCAGCCGCGGCGGCCCTACCCGTCGCTAGATTCTATAAAATCCCGCGTCTGGTCCCAGTAATCCTGGTCAGTTCCCTCGGCATGATCATCAACGGGGCGCAACTTGTTTCCAACGGCCTGATGATGAAGGAAATGCGCTACCGAGCTCTTTGCACGTTCAACGCCCTTACGGCGGTTGTCACGGCCCTCCTCACGGTTTTGTTCGCGTGGCGCGGGTGGGGGTATTGGGCTTTGATTTTTGGAGGTATGGCGGGCGGAATTCTTCGTTCCACTCTCGTCTTATTGGCTCGGCCGCACGCCTATGCCTTTCCACGCTGGAGTTCGGTCAGTCAGCCGTTGGCATTCGGCCGGCATTGTGTGGTGTCAACCATGGCAGCCGACGTTTATGAAAGTTTGGATAATTTCACGGCCGGCCGCGTGCTTGGGCCGGCTGCGCTCGGCCTCTACGGGATGGCCTGGACGCTGGCGAACCTCCCGATGGAAAAGGTAACCAGCATGGTCACTATGGTGATCGCAACCTATCTGGCCGCAATTAAGAACGACCTGGCGGCGCTTCGACGTTACATTCGCAACCTGACGGAATGCATTGCGCTGTTGACTTTCCCCGGATGTGTTGGTCTGGGGCTCGTGGTTCATGAGTTTGTCCCGGTGGTACTCGGCCCTAAGTGGCTAGGGATGGCTGGTCCGATGGCGGTGCTTTCGATTTACGCAGGCTTGCGGTCGATTGTTGCGCTCATTCCGAAGCTCCTGGTTTCGATGGGTAATTCTCGATTCGTAATGTGGGTTGACTTGATCACCCTGCCGGTTTTGGGGATTGCTTTCTACATTGGCAGCTATTGGGGCATTACCGGAATCGCGTGGGGGTGGGTCGTTGCTTACCCCTGGGTTGTGTTGCCCCTCTATCGCAAGGCATTTGCGGCAATCAAAATGAGCGCCATGGAGTACCTGCGCCCCCTCCGCCCGGCGCTTGAAGGAACTATTGTCATGACCATGGCAGTCGTGTCGGTGAGGCATGCGCTCCCGGGAAATTGGATCGTTTCCGTTCGCCTCGCTCTTGAAGTTCTCACTGGTGTTCTGTTCTACGCAGCAACTTTGTGGCTAAGGCACCGGGAACGAATCTTTGCGCTCGTACAAACAATCAAGGACCTGCGCCGGGGGTAGCTTGCGGTGTACCATTAGCTGGCTATCCTCGGGGTAGCAGGCCGGGCGCCCGGCGGTCAATGTTGCCATGTTGCCGTTCCATGGCTGAATCGGGGCCGTGCGGTCACCGCAAATGCTGCAATGATGGCCAAAATTGGATCGATAGGAAAGCGGTGGAACTCGCGAGCTACCGTGATGTAGTAGAGGAGCGGAAAAATCGCAGGGAACGAGGCGAGCAGCCAGAAGTACTCAGGCCGCTTACCTCGAATAGCGATCAATCCCGCAACAACCATCCCCAGTAACGCGCAGATATACAAGAACTTCATCTTGAAAAACCACTCGCCCGGCTTCAAGAACTCGTGCGCGCGGTCGAACCAGAATCGCATCACGCGCAGACGGGTCCCACGCATGAAGGCGCCGGGGTGCGCGCGGATCCAGACGATCGCTTCGTGCTGCTTTTCTATCGTGTATGCGTACTCGCCTAGAGATGAGAATGCATTGTGCTCTTCAGCGTTGTGACTTGGGTGCAGCGGTTGATTCCCGTCGCCATGATTGCTGCGCCAAAGCTCAAAACCGAAATTTGAGCGCAGCGGTACGAAGTGGTGAAACACGGAGACGTTACGGATCGTCCACGGAACGCAACACAGGACGACGATGAGGCACGCGAGCGCAGCCAGCTTTAGCTGTCTGGAACTCACCCGCGGCCAGGCAAGCCATAATACAGCTACCGGCATCCACACCAGGAAGCTGGGATGCGTCATCAACTGCGCACCCCACAGCAGGCCATAGCCGATCCATACAGCGCGATTCTCCGAATCGCGAATGGCGAGCGTGGCCCACACAAGCAGAGCGGCAAGAAGTCCAGAGAGCGTTGTGTACCAAATAAACTTGCAGGCTGCTAACCCGGCCGTAGGATTCAGAACAAGAATCCACGCGGCCAGCGCAGCGATGCGATACGCACCCGGACTTCCGGAGAGTCCTCCCTCCGCGATTCGTTTTGTTGCGAAGAACACGGGAAAAATCGTCAACGCCGAGCAAAGCTCATTGAAGACGACAAACACGACCAGAGTCGCTCGACTGTGCAGGCCGAAAGCGCGCATATCTGCCGCGAGTATCGCCGGCATGATGGGGGTTAGCCATGCAGTCGGCCCAGCCCCCGGCCAGGGATCGCTAAAACCGTTGCCGCTGGCCAATGACCGGGCGATGCTTACTGCCTCATAACCCTCGGTGAACTTGTCGCTGAACCCCACGCTATCAATAGTGAGGTCGCCGCCATGGTAGACATCGGGTCCATGGAGCATGATTGTCGCGGTCAACAATCGCAGCGTAAGAGCGACAGCGAAGATAAGAGCAGGACGAGTAAGGAGATGTCTTTGAGCCGTCAATGGTGAGGTGCTGACGGGTGCCAAAGGCGCTCGGACGGCGACTGCCGCAGATTGCGACAAAGCATCCATTTTTTACGTCCGTCGCAAAGCGCCCTGGAAGGTCTGTGGATGTATTCCCACTCCTCCGCACCCAGACGTTACCCGCGACCGTCATCTGCGCTGACATTATCTGCAGCCGACTTACCCCCAGGCATGGCGGCCTCTAGAACCATCGATTCGAATTCGCTGATCCTCGAATCCCGCCTGCTCCAAAGCCCTTTTGCAACATTTCGTAAGATCAACCGCTGCCTCAGTCATCATTGAATTGGCTAAGACACTGGGAGCGTCAGTCTATCACAGACGATCCGACAATCGCCTTGGCGGCGCTCCTGCCCTGCGGAATTTGAAAAGAGTGTTCTATAGTCAAAGTCGCAAGTTCTGTCTTAGACTCGATGTGCCATGCACGGCAATACACGGCATCTGTTTAAGAGATACGCGAAACAATATTTCCAGCCAAATCTGCGCGTGCTGGAAGTTGGGGCGTGGTTGCCCTCAGTCCTTCAGTACATGGTGGGAGATGCGTCCATTTGCTGGGAAACGGTTGGAATCGACGATAGCGCACCGTTCACGTATGTTGGCACCGAGTACTCTTACCCGGTCGAGTCAGACGTGTTCGATATCGTAGTCGCGGCCAATGTTATGGAGCACGTCAGAAAACCGTGGGTCTGGATTAAGGAGTTAGCGAGGGTATGCAAACGAGGCGGATATGTGATTACGATTAATCCCGTGAGTTGGCCATATCACGAATGGCCGATCGATTGCTGGCGGGCTTATCCGGAAGGGATGATGGCGCTTTACGAGGAGGCCCAACTCAAGGTGATTATCTCGCGCTGCGAGTCGCTGGAAGACACGCACCTGCGCAGGCACATTCCCGGGAGATCGCTGTGGAACATCTACGAGCGGGGGGGCTGGGGAACTCGGGCGTTTGTCAAGGCTTTGGAAGTGCTTCGTCTGCCGGTCGAACGACCTTACGACACGGTGACCATCGGGCGGAAGTGAAACCGGCATGCCGCGCGATTATGCAGTCGCCGTTCTCAGTTTCGCAGGCCATATATGGTCCACCCCTCGATGCGCATCCACGCTGGCGGAGAAGAAGCGAAGCCGGCATGAAGGCTAGGCACCTTGCCGTTGCTCTGCGGCGCCGGCAATTGTATCGGCCTCTACTGTCACAGGCTGGTCTTGGTCGATCGATTGAACCGGATCGCGGAAATCAGGCTTAATGATCCATTTCTTATCGAAGACGCGGAGGAGAAATCTTACGCGTCCGTCTACAAACCGTGTCTTCCAAGCTGCCATGTGGAGGGTGGCCAACAGAAAATTCGCAGCCCCGCGGAGACCATACGCCCGATAGTAGAGCGCCCGGTGCTTCCAAACCACTCTCAAATGCGCGCGGAACATGGTCCAGTGTTGTTCGCTGAGGCTGCCATGAGCGGTTCGCCGAAACCGGATCAGCGGTTTGGGAATGCCCTCAACCCGGTAGCCTGTGGCGCAAATCCGGATTAGCAATTCGCGGTCCTCGCATTCGCGAAAGCTATCATCGAACCCATCGATGGCGCGAATTGAGTCGGTGCGAAACATCATAGTCGAGGGCACCGCCCAATATTCGTCGCGCAACGCGTGCGCCAGAGGCATAGGCTGCCATGGATCAAAGCGGCCGAAAACATGGTCCGGGTGATTCGTATAAAAGGCGCACACCTGGCTGTGCACCATGGCGCACGCAGGGTGTTCTTCCATGTACCTGCGCTGCACAGCAAGCTTCTCCGGCAACCAGATGTCGTCATCATCAAGCAGCGCGATGAACTGCCCGCGGGCGGCACGAATTCCAGCATTACGCGATCCGGCCAGACCCACGTTCTTCTGCAGATCGACGATTCCACAAACATCCGCGAAGCGATCCAGATACTTCCGCGCAGATTTACTGGAGCAGTCATTGACAATAATGATTTCGAGGGGTTTCAGAGTTTGCGCGAGGACGGACTGAATGGCCTCGTCAATGTACTGCTCTCGATTGTGGAACGGAATGACAACCGAAATGTCGCTTGAGCTCTGCCTCAAGGAGAATTCCCGCTTGAGCTCACTCGTCCTGTGGCTCAGACGTGGCACCAGCCACGATGGTTTCATCTGCCCGGGGCCATAAATAGCCGGATCCCGATAACGCGACTTTTCCCGGTATTTGACGAACTTAAGCAGAAAAAACATGATTTCGTCAAAGTAACGCGTGTTGCGGCTGGGTGCTTGTGCTTTCTCGACCACAAAATTCACAATGCCCCTTATGCCGTAGGCGCGCATATAAAGCGCCCGGTGTTTCCAACACATCTTTAGATCCTCACGGAAAGTCCGCCAAGGTCGTTTGGTCAGTCCGTCCTGATCCTCGCGGCGAACCCGAATCAGCGGCTCCTCTATGCCCTCAACGTGGTAGCCTGCGGCGCAGCAGCGGATAATGATGTCGCGGTCCTCACCTACACGAAGGTTGACATCAAACTCTCCCACGGCTCGTAGGACTTCGGTCCGCGCGAGAACTGACGGCATAAGGACCCAGTCTGCATTCATGAGAGCCTGCGCCAGCCACAACACTCCGAACGGAAATTTTTTGCAGTATTCCTCCCTCCCATCTTGAAAGAAAAACACGGCCGCGGAGTGCACGATTGCGCACTCCGGGTGGTCATCGAGGTATCGGCGTTGAACTTCCAGTTTGTGCGGAAGCCAAATGTCGTCGGAGTCGAGAAAGGCAATGAACTCACCGCGTGCGGGGCGAACGCCAGCATTCCGCGCGGCCGACACCCCTCCATTGATCGGTAAATCAATGATGGTGCAGACGTCTCGATATCGGTCGAGGTATCGGCGCGAGGACTTCTCGGAGCCATCATTGACTATGATAATTTCCAATGGCTTAAGGGTCTGCGCTAGGACGGACTGCACCGCCTCATCGATGTACTTTTCGCGGTTGTAGTAAGGGATGATAACAGAAACATCAGGTCGTCCGGACATTCTGCTCTGCCTCCGAAGTTGCTGCGTTGACGATGTTACGCGATTTGCTCGATTCCGCCGTCTCTAGCAATCGAGAATTCACCAAAAATTCACCGGAGAGTTTGAAGAGTGGCAGCAGCGACGACTGCTATCATGTCACGCTCCGAGATACGGAATTCCAGATATCGCGGACCTGGCGCGAGGAGCATTGGCCGACCGCACCATCACTATTTAGCGCGCTCCACGGCCCAGCAACACGATCTTTATGGTCTGGAACATTATCAGCACGTCGAGCCCGATCGACGCATTCTTGATATAAAAAAGGTCGTATTGCAGTTTCTCCTTGGCGTCTTCCACGGTGTTAGCGTAGCGATAACGAATCTGGGCCCAGCCGGTGATTCCCGGCCGGACCAGATGCCGGAGGTTGTAATAAGGGATTTCCTTCGCGAGCCATTCGACGAACTCAGGACGCTCCGGTCTGGGTCCGGCGAAGGCCATATCGCCCTTCAGAACGCACCACAATTGCGGGATTTCATCCAAACGTGAAACGCGCAGGAACCTCCCGACTCGGGTGATGCGAGGATCGTCATCGTGCGCCCAAGTCGGGCCGCTGTCTGCCTCTGCGTCTTGACGCATAGTGCGGAACTTGTAGCAATGGAAAATCTTCTCTCCTCTGCCAACTCGCTGTTGACGGTAGAACACGGAGCCAGGGGAGTCTAGCCGAATGGCAAGGGCGATGAAGGGAATAAGCGGCGCTGTTAGGATTAGAACGAACAATCCGACAGTGAAGTTCAGCAACCTTCGCACTAGCTTGAAAGTGTCGCTGACGCGAAAGCCCTCAGCGAAAATGATCCAGCTCGGGTAAAGGTGCTCGAGCTCAATCTTTCCAGAAATCTTTTCCAGCCACGATGTCGCTTCTTCGATATGCACCGAGCCATGCAGCCGAAGTTGCAGAAGTTCCTGCATGGGCATGGCATTACGTCGGTCTTGCATCGCTACAATGACGCGATGCACAGCCTTGTTGCGAGCTATCTCATTCAGGTGCGACGCCACGGTCTCACGAGTCAAAACCGCTGGCAGATCGCCCGTCCACCCTACGACGTCGGCTCCAATTTCTGGGTGGGCTTGTAACCCCTGGACGAGCCTGTAGGCTCGCTCGCCGGTGCCCAAGACGTAGACCCGCTCTCTCAGAAAAGGCTGCGAGGCTAGCCATGCATATGCACTCCGCCAACCGAATAGTGCAACAGTTAGAATAACCAACCCCAGGAAAGAGGATAAGTTTCCTGGCATAGCACTTGGGAATATTACCTCTAATATGGCCAGCCCAAATGCAAGCACTCCTGGAACTAACAAAAGCCGAAAATAGAGTTCGTCCTTCGGGTCGAAGTGGCTAGGATCATAAAGATCAAAAACATGGCAAAGCAGCAGGGCAAAAACCGTAAGGACGAGGATCTTGTAGTAGCCGTATTCGAAATTCAGGACTATATAACTGTCTTCACGGAATCTTAGGATTATGCCCAGCAGGAGAGAGGTGACGATCAGCAGGGCTTCGCCCATCACAAGGACTAGCGCGCGGATCGGATAATATACATTGAAGAGGCGAATCACGGCGGTCTCTAATATTTGTATCTAATCGCCCTGCGCGTCATAATCACCGATCTTGCTACAACCGGCTTGGATCTCGCAGATCGATGGCGACAGCCATGCTCGGGATTACTCCAGTCGAATAGGGCGAAGGTTCCAATCGACACCGATCGAAGCTATGTGCTGCTGAAAAACGGAAGCGCAAGACGGAGAAGCTCCGCAAGGCGAATCCTCGTAGTTGAATTGGTAACTGGCGAAAGCGCTGAAACGCGGTCCCAACTGACGCTGTACTGCACCGCCAGCGAATCCATAATCATAGGAGCCCTCGGACAGCGCGGGAAGATTCGTTTCGGTGCTAGTCGTTGCGGCGTAGCCTCCGTCAAAGCGAACACTCCACAGGCGGGAAACCGTTCGAGCGATAGAAAGGCGGAAAATATTGCTATTCCCACCCGCAAAAACACCATAGCCGCCGGTCTCCAGCCGATTGTACGAAACGCCGAGGTTGTAACCGTTGCGGCTGTATTGAAGCGATGCCTGTGCGGTTGCATTAAGCTGCTGGCCATTTGACCCGGTGCTTCCGGCCACTCTCGTTACCTCTGGTCCCCCGCCGAGCACTAAGTTTAGGCGGGCCAGGATGCGGTGCCGGTACACTAATTGGACTGAATTCGTAGTGATGTTGCCGACGCCAGCTTGTGTGTATTGAAACCTCTGATATCCGTATACGAAACCCAAACTGTCTCGTCGAGTAAGTTGATAGTTATAGCTAGCCTGCGTTGTAATCTGCCGGAAATCGAGTAGGCCTTGACTAGTGCCAATATAGTCCGAGATGGAATAAGAAGCATTGAAAGAGATCGACGAACGCCGAGTCAAAGCCTCAGTAAGACTTGCGACCGAGGCGTTAGTTATGTATGATTCTGCGCCGAATGGCGTCTGCGTGGTGCCGATCTGCGTGGCGCCGACGTAATCGCCTCCTCCTACATTGTCGGGGAGGCTGGCTCCATTCTCAGCGAATCGCAAATTGTACGCGCTGGCGCCGCCAAACGACGACGCCCCAAAATTCCCATCATGCGAGTAGGAAAATGAGTTCCTGAAGACCAATTGGGTCTTTTGCCAAAAAATGTGCTCGCCGGCATCTAGCGCATGGAGCTGTTCAACATAGGCCGCCGAGCCGTCATAGCTACCGTTGAAGGTAGCTCCGCCCGCATAGTCAATGTCTGTCCCGGAACGATGCCAAAGTTTCTGCAGATTAATACTCCCCAAGATGGATGAGATCGGCGCAACCGAGCTCGAATTTCCCGTTCCACCCGAACCACCTTCCGCGCCACCACTGAGGTGCAGGCCGATGCCAAGATAGCTCGGGGATGCCGAGTTTGCGGCTCCAATCGACGGCTGGTTAGAGTCCGAAATTGGAGAGGATTGGTTTGTCTGCGGTGTATCAGGCACCGGCTGCGTAACGGAACCTTCCGTTTCGCCGCCAGCCCGGGGCGCAGCGCTGCCTGCCTGCGACCAGCTCAAGGTTAGAGAGATCGCAAGGAATGTGAGCGTGCAGACAAATTCCCTTGGTCCTTTTATCAACGCACCTTCTTTGCCCTAAGGCGCACGTCGGTATTTCATGGAGTGCGATACTTCTGCGACTCAGCCTGAGCCGTGATTTTCTCGCGTATTTGCCTGTATGGAGACACGGGGGGCTCTAAATTCACGAAAAATTAATCTGGGCTGGAATCCTTGAACCGGCCTTTCGTCGGATCCAATCAACGGAGAAAAATCAGTTGTGAAAAAAGTGGCTGGAGCCCCACCGGCTGCGCGACCCCGCACGCTTCTCGGAGTGCAGTCAACCAGCCTCGCAATGAGAGTACCGCTGAGAAAGAGATATAAATGCTCTGATTAGGGTTCGTACGTCCACAGGTCGTTGAGTTCACCGGCCGCCCCGGTCGAGTCGTAACCTTTGCCACCGAAAATCCACAGATTTCCGGCCTTGTCCTCCCATGCGACGGGGCCCCATCGCGCCCCCGGAACGTTCCCGGGCGCAGGCGTCCCTTCGGTTCCATAGGTCCCCTGTTGATTGGCGACGTT
>JASHQK010000261.1 GCA_030039195.1 Candidatus Sulfotelmatobacter sp. | reverse complement strand
GGTGCACATCCGTTTTGGCGCCACGGGCTTCTTTGTTCGACGTGGCGTTTGACTCGTTCGTATGAGCGCCATCAAGTCAATGCCGGGGCCGATGTGGGAGAGCAGCTTTCGTGCAATGCGACTTCGATGAGTGGAACGGCCTTTGGCATGCACGGTGCAACGGCTTCGTTGTCTGCAAACGGGAACGACAACGGCGTCATCTGGGATATCGACAATTCGAGTTTATAACTCGACCAATCCGGTAGCCAGTGGGCCGGCCGTGTTACACGCTTACGATGCGACCAGTTGCGAATGAACTGTATAACAGTACGCAGGCAGGCAGCCGCGATCAGGCCGGCCAGGCGCTGAAGTTCACTGTCCGTACCATCGCGAATGGCAGAGTGTATGTTCCGACTGCTGACGAGTTGCACATTTACGGACTACTTCCCCGGTAAGGCAGTCGCTCCAGGAATGCTACTCTTTCTATGCGGGTGGAGTTCTTGTGGTCGACCTAACGATAGCGGAAGGCAAACTGATATTAAACGTTCGTGGCGCTGACAAGCTCTGGGCATTCAAGAGCAGCCTGGAAATTCCGCTCGGTCATATTGCTGGCGTCCGCGCCGATGCGGAAATCGCGCGCGGCTGGTGGCATGGCCTGAGAATGCCCGGGACCAATGTGCCGGGAGTGATCACGGCCGGAACTTTCTACCGGGATGGAAAGCGCGCTTTCTGGGATGTACACAATCCCGAAAACGCTATCGTGATTGATTTGCACGATGAAGGCTTCAATCAACTGGTGGTGGAAGTCGCTGATCCGAAAATAGCGGTCAATCAGATCCTGGACGCGGTGCGAACTCTTTCGCGGTGAAGCACGCAGGTTGTCTCCGAACGCGCAGAGGCTACCTTAGCGAAGGTCGCCGGATCCACTCGTAATTCGAATTTGGGCAAAAATTTCCCTTCGTAATTCCCTCAAGCATCTGCGCGAAGAGCCCTAGGATTCGTCCAGTAATACCGATGTACGTAAAGGCAACGCAACTGGGCGAGGTAGAATGGCCCGGTCCTCGAAGGGGTCGAAATCATATGCGTGTCGGCGTGTTCACTCCTTTGTTGTCGAAGCTCTCGCTGGACGCGGTCCTCGGCAAACTGGCAGCGCTCCAGATCAATACGGTGGAACTTGCGACCGGGAATTATGTGGGAGACGCGCACTGCAAGCTCAGCATGCTTGAGGATGGCAAGGCGCTGGCTGAATTCAAGAAGGTGGTGGCCGATCATGGGGTCAGCATCAGCGCGTTGAGTTGCCACGGAAATCCTCTGCATCCCGACAAGGCTCAAGCGCAACAGTTTCGCGAAGTAAGCCGCAAGACAATTCTGCTGGCGGAGAAGCTTGGCGTGCATGTGATGGTGGATTTTTCGGGATGTCCGGGCGACTCGCCGCATGCAACCGCCCCGAACTGGGTGACTTGTCCCTGGCCGCCGGATTTTCGCGAGGTTCTGGAATGGCAATGGAATGAAGTGGTCGCGCCATATTGGATCGAGCAGGCGAAGTTTGCCGCTGATCACGGAGTGGAGATCGCGATTGAGATGCATCCTGGGTTCGTCGTTTACAGTCCGGAAACGATGCTTCGGTTGCGCTCGATCGTGGGGGAAAACATCGGCTGCAATTTTGATCCCAGCCACTTGTTCTGGCAGAGGATCGATCCGATCGCGGCGATCCGCGTGCTCGGCAATGCGATTCTTCACGTGCACGCGAAAGACACGCAGCTCTACCCGAACAATCTGGAGCGCGCCGGTGTACTCGATACCAAGCCCTACACGGATGAGCGCAACCGCAGCTGGATCTTCCGCACCTGCGGATACGGTCACGGCGCAGAATGGTGGAGCGAATTTATTTCCACGCTGCGCCTGTATGGCTATGATTACGTGCTTTCCATCGAACACGAAGACAGCCTGCTTTCACCGGCCGAAGGACTGACGAAAGCGGCGAATTTTCTTAACCGCATCGTGATCCGCGAGCAGCCGGGCGCGGCGTGGTGGTCGTAACAACTAACGATTCGAGCGCAAGGATGAAAACCATCAAGACAACAATTTTCGGGACCGGATTTATGGGCCGCGTGCATCTGGAAGCCGTGCGGCGCGTCGAGGGCGTCGAGTGCATGGCGATCGCAGCGAGAAATGCAGAGGCTGCGCGGAGGCTGGCCGACGCGTTTTCGATTCCGAAAGTGACGACCGATTACCACGAAGTGCTTCGTGATCCGGTGATCGATGCCGTTCATATCTGCACTCCCAATGCGCAGCATTACGCGATGGCGAAGGAGGCAATCCTCGCTGGGAAACATTTGCTTTGCGAGAAGCCACTGACTACAACTATCGCCAAAGCAGAAGAGCTGGTCGCGCTCGCGAAGCAAAAAGGAGTATGCAACTGCGTCTGCCACAACTTGCGCTATTACCCGATGGTGCAGCAGATGCGACGCATGCGCGAGGCGGGCGATCTCGGCGAGATTCTGGTCGTGCAGGGAACGTATTCGCAGGACTGGCTGCTCTACCAGACAGACTGGAACTGGCGCGTGGACGCGAAAGCTGCGGGTGCATCGCGCTGCATGGGCGACATTGGATCGCACTTTTTCGATATGGCCGAACATGTTTCCGGATTGCGCGTGAGTTCGTTGTGCGCCGATTTGCAGACATTTCACGCCACGCGCAGAAAGCCGAAACACTCTGTCGAGACTTTCGCGAACAAATTGATGGGGTCCGAAGATTATGAAGAAATTCCGGTGGAAACGGAGGACTTCGGCGCGGTCGTATTTCGCATGGGATCGCGCACGCGCGGCGCCATGACTGCGAGCCAGGTTTCGGCTGGACGCAAGAATCGATTCAGCATTGAAATGTATGGCACAAAGGCTTCCGTCGCGTGGGATCAGGAACGTCCGGACGAGCTGTGGTCGGGGCGGCGCGATGAGGCCAATCAGATTTTCGTCAAAGACCCGGCTCTGCTGAAAAGCGAAGCTCGAACCTATGCCGACTTACCCGGCGGTCACAGTGAAGGATATGACGATACCTTCAAGCAGGT
>JASHQK010000260.1 GCA_030039195.1 Candidatus Sulfotelmatobacter sp. | reverse complement strand
TCCTTCGCCGGCGACGTTTCCATGTGCGTCCGCAATTACTCCTCCGACGTAAGGGTTCGGCGAGGCTAGACCAATCCCCGCCCGCGCCAGCTCCAGCGCACGACGAAGCAATCGCTCATCCCGGGAGTCAGTGGGCATTCAGCGTGAATGTACCACAGACTCATAGAGTACAGGCACTGGTTCTAGAGAGTGCGTGGAGGGAACAGGTCAGCCGGGCGGTCGTCAGCCGGTTCCTCGACAGCAGCCGCGGCGGATCTTGCTTTTGGAGGCCTCCTTCGTGGGCTTGGGACTGGTGCGAGAGGATCATCGACTTCCTCGGTGTCGATCGGGTCCGCAGGCGCGCTCGTCCGAAACTGAGACGCCACGAAGCGCCACACGACCCAGATGGCGGCCAGTGCAACCAGGACTGCGAAGAGGACCGACATTACAATTTTCACTCTTCACGGACTCTATCACTTCCGCGGCGGAAAGCTGCGATCCGAATCATCTTCAATCTCGGCGACGGCTGCACCGCTCCGTCCTTTCGGGCCCCGGCGCAGAGGAGCGGTGACATAGGCGTAGGGATCGCCCGGCGGTGTCTGCTCGCCGCGCAAGAAGCGACGAATGGAATCCTTCACTTTCTTCATCAGCGACCGCTTTTCGCCTCCATCCGCCATACGTCCTCCTACTCAAACAGCGAATCCACGAATTCCTTGGGATCAAACGGCAGCAGATCTCCGGCTTTCTCGCCGACTCCCACAAATCGCACGGGCAGGCCGAGCTCCCTCGAGATGGCCACGACGACCCCGCCTTTCGCCGTGCCGTCGAGCTTGGTCAAAACGATTCCCGAGACGCCCGCGGATTCCGTGAACAGTCGCGCTTGCTGCAGTCCATTCTGCCCTGTGGTCGCGTCCATTACCAGCAGAGTTTCATGCGGAGCGCCGGCGATAATCCGCTGCGCCGTGCGCCGCATCTTGGCCAGCTCTTCCATCAGGCTCGCCTTGGTGTGCAAACGGCCGGCGGTATCGACGATTACGTAATCCGTGTGCCGCGCCGTCGCGGCCTGCAGCGCGTCGAAGAGTACAGCCGAGGGATCTCCTCCCGGCTTGGTTTTGATCACTTCGGTGCTCGTGCGCTCGCCCCAGATTTCCAATTGTTCAATCGCCGCCGCGCGAAAGGTATCGGCCGCGCACAGCAAAACATTTTTTCCCTGGGAACGAAAGACCTGCGACAGCTTGCCGATCGTCGTGGTCTTTCCCGTACCGTTCACTCCAACGACCAAAATCACTTCTGGCGTGCCGTCGACGCGCTGCACCGGCCGCGTATTCGCACGGCTCAGGATGGCAAGGATTTCCTCTTTGAGCAGGCGCTTGAGTTCTTCGACGTTGCCGATCTGCTTGCGATCAGCCTTCTCGCGCAGCTTGGCGAGCACTTCCTGCGTGGTAGTCGTGCCCAGATCGGCGGCAATCAGCGTGGCTTCGAGATCGTCGAGCGTGCCGCGGTCGATTTCTTTGCCGAACGAGACGACTTCTTCGATGCGGTCCGCCAGATTCTCGCGCGTCCGCGTGACCGCCTGCTTCATGCGGTCCAGAAAACTTGGCTTTTGTTCTTCCTGCAGACTGCCAAATAATGTCTGAATCATAAAAACGCCAGAATTTGATTATAGAAGGGAAGTGGTCCGTACCGGGGCGGCCCTGTTGGCTCGTTGTAGTTTTGCTTTCGAGCACTCCCTGACTTCAAGCCCGAGATGACAACCTCGGTAACGGACAAAGCCGATGTGATTCGCTGGCTCAAGCAGTCGTTGGATGCGGTGAATGAAGCTCGCGCCACCGCCAAGCCGGACGATTTGCGGAAGAAAGTCAAGATTTTCGGCATCGACGCAACCGAAGACGGAATCTTCCTGAGAATCATCATCCACAACAACGAGCATATGGGACAGTTAATCGTCTACGCCCGCATGACCGGCGTGGTGCCGCCGTGGTCGAAGAACTGAGAAGCCATCTTAAATGTAGGGCGGACGCCCGCGTCCGCCCCGCCGAACGAGGCTGGCCAGCGCCTTCCTTCGTGTACCTCGTGTCCTTTGTGGTTAGTCGGGAAGTTGACTTTGAAGCTTCGCGACTGCCGTGGTGTCCTGAATTCACTAAACCGCCCAGGGAACGAAGGAGCACGATCTCTGCAAAACCCCCGTCTTCCTTCGTGTGCCTTCGCGCCCTTTGTGGTTAACTAGGCCGCCAGCTAGGCTATACTGACCAATATGTCTGGGGTTCCGGACGCAATGCCGCAGAAGACTTTCTATTTGGAAACTTTCGGCTGCCAGATGAACGTCCACGACTCGGAAAAAGTTGTGGGCACGCTCTTGCAGCAAGGATATCGCCAGGTCGAAACCGTTGAGCACGCTGATCTGATTCTCTACAACACTTGCTCGATTCGCGACAAAGCCGAGCAAAAAGTTTTCCATCGCCTCGCCGATTACAAAAAGCTGCAGGCACAAGGGAAGAAATTCGGGGTCCTGGGCTGCGTCGCGCAACAGGAAGGCGAAAAGATTTTCGAGCGTGCTCCGCACGTGTCGCTGGTCTGCGGATCGGCCTCTTACATAAATCTGCCAGGAATGCTCGTTCAGCTGGAAAATGCTTCTAGTGCCGCTGCACGCGAGATCCCTCGCGTGGCTGGCAAAAGCGCCCCGCTTCGGGATGACGCCACCGTGGAAGGGGTTTGGGACTCGGGACGCGGGACTCGGGACTTGGTTAGAATCACCGGCCTCGACGACCGCCAGACCGACAAATGCTTTGAGACTGAATTCACGGCTCGCACCAATCCGCATCGCGGATACATCACGATCATCGAGGGCTGCGACAAGTTCTGCGCTTACTGCGTCGTGCCCTTTACGCGCGGCAAGGAGCGTAGCCGTACTTCGGCATCTGTGCTCGCCGAAGCCCGCCAGATGGCCGATCTCGGCTACACAGAAATCCAGCTGCTCGGCCAGAACGTGAATTCGTACAAAGATCCGGCAGGGAACTGCTCTTTCGCGGAATTGCTGGCTGCCGTTGGCGAAGTTTCCGGCATTCGCCGCGTGCGCTTCACGACTTCTCACCCCCGCGATTTCGGACGTGATATCGTCGACGCCATCGACGCCGCTCCATCCCTCTGCGATCACGTTCATCTACCCGTGCAGAGCGGATCCACTCGTGTCCTCGATGCCATGCAGCGTCTCTACACGCGCGAGCAATATCTGGAACGCATCGCCTGGATCAAGTCCGCAAAACGCGACATCGCAATCACGACCGATGTGATCGTTGGATTCCCGGGAGAGACAGAATCGGAATTTGAACAGACGCTCACCTTGCTCGATGAAGTCGGCTACGATGGCGTGTTCTCCTTCAAATATTCTCCGCGGCCGAATACGCCAGCCCTGAATTTGCCAGACCTCATCCCCGATCAGGAGAAAGCGCGTCGCCTCGAAGTTTTGATGGCGAAGCAGCGAGAGATTCAAATCACCGGAAACAAGAGTTATATAGGTAAAACTGTTGAGGCAATGGTTGAGGGATGGAATGAGCCGCGCCGGCAGTGGATCGGTCGCACGTCGCAAAACAAGACTCTAAACTTCACTGCTCCACTTCAAGTAACACTTGAATCTGGTAGCTACGTTTCGGTGCTGGTCACCGGGAGTTTTCCCAATAGCCTTATCGGGGAAGTGCTATCCGGCGAACAGATGCAGCTTTTCGGAGATCCAAGAAGAGACCTTAGATTCACGACAGAACGGAATGCAATCCATGAAAGTTGATACAAGGCGACAGAGGAGATCCTCATGGAAGTTGAAATGACCATCCGCGGCCTGTTGATGGATCCGGTGACGCAGATGCCAATCGTCATATTGAAGGACGTGGCCGGCGATTCCGTGTTGCCCATCTGGGTAGGGGTCTACGAAGCCAACGCGATCGCGCTGGAGATGGAGAAAGTTTCAACGCCGCGTCCGATGACGCACGACCTGATCAAAAACGTGCTGACCGGCCTGGAAACGCAGGTGCACAAAGTTGTGGTCACCGAACTGCGCGAGGACACGTTCTACGCCGTAATCTGGCTGGAGCGTGGCGGGGAAGTTATCAGCATCGATTCCCGGCCCTCCGACGCATTGGCCCTGGCGCTGCGCGTGGATTGCCCGATCTTTGTCGACGATCTCGTTCTCAAGACCTCGAAGCAGGCTACCAATGCAAATGACCGTCTCAGTGCCGACGAACTTCGGAAGTGGCTGGAAGGGTTGAACGACGAGGACCTGGGAAAGTACAAGATGTGAGTAGCGGTGTCCTCTTGACCGACGGCAATAGCTGGTCGGACTGTTGATTTTACATAATACCTGTTATCGGACGTTATGCCGGTCCTGCGAGCCCGCCGCCGCACTGCGGGCTGAAGCTGCTTCTGGCTCTGCAACCGCCTCGCGGCGGGGCTCAGCAACCGTGTACTTCAGCAAGCAAAACAGGGCCCGGACGCCGTCGCGCCAACCGATCTTTTTCCCTTCCTCGTACGTGCGTCCCCAGTAGCTGATGCCGACCTCGTAAATCCGCAGGCCACGCTTGGCAAGTTTCACCGTGATTTCCGGCTCGAATCCGAAGCGGTCTTCCTCGATCGGAATCGATTGAATGACCTCCCGGCGGAAAACTTTGTAGCAGGTTTCCATGTCCGAGAGATTGATATTGGTCAACGCATTCGACATCAGGGTCAGAATCCAGTTTCCGACGGAATGCCAGAAATACAGCACGCGGTGCGGGCCGCCGCCGAGAAATCGTGATCCGTAGACCACATCGGCCTTGCCATCGATCAGTGGCCGCAATAGGGCCGGATATTCCGAGGGGTCGTATTCCAAGTCGGCATCCTGGATCAGGACAAAGTCTCCGGTAGCTTCCTGGATACCGCGCCGCAGGGCCGCGCCTTTGCCCATATTCTTGGGCTGCAGCAGCACCCGGATGCGGCGATAACGCTGCCCCAGTTCCGCAAGGATCTCGCGCGAAGCATCCGTGGAACCGTCATCCACACACAAGAGTTCCAGATCGAGGGGGACAGCCAGCACACGCGCGATCACCTCGCGCAGCGTAGCCTGCTCGTTGTACACGGGCATGACGACCGAAAGCTGCATATTACCGACACAGTAAGCGCCACACTCTCATCCGTCAAGATAACCCTGGGAGGGTCAGCTGGGGCCATAGCAGGCACCCCGCAGGTCCGCCGGGAGCGGTAAACCCGAAGGCCAAAACATGACCCTAAGTGTTCCGGCGAGAATCGCGGCTCCTTACAGGAGGAAAACAAAATACGCTCCCCGCCCCGACTTCCCTCCTGCCACCGCCTCCCGGACTTCCTTCATGTTAGGCTCGAAGCGCGTTTCATATCGTGCGAACATGTTCAATCTTCAGCCCACCCTAGAAGGCGAGTTGGTCCGACTTCGGCCGCTGCGGCAAGAGGATTTCGACGAACTCTGCGCAGTCGCGTCCGACCCCCTGATCTGGGCCCAACATCCTGCCCGCGATCGCCATAAGAAGCCGGTTTTCGCGCAACTGTTCCGTGAGAGCCTCGATTCAGCCGCAGCTTTGGTGGCCATTGATTTGCGGGATCACAAGATCATCGGTGCATCCCGCTTCCATGGATACGACCCGGTCAGCAGCGAGATCGAAATCGGCTGGACCTTCCTGGTCCGATCTCATTGGGGCGGCAAGTATAACGGCGAGATGAAAAAGCTCATGCTGCGGCATGCGTTCCAGTTCGTCGAAAGTGTCGTGTTACTGGTTGGACCGGAGAACTTTCGCTCGCAGCGAGCTGTGGAGAAGATTGGCGGCGTTCGTTCCGGAACAAGAACGGACGCAAGCGGGCGGGAGAGCGTTCTCTACCGAATCAGTCGCAAGGATTGGAGCGCCAGGGAGTGATCGCCCGCAGCTCTGATCGGTCGCGAGGAAACATCCAGATTGAGTTCTTCCGTGCTCTTGGCAGCCGTTTAACGCGCAATTCTCACCGTGTGATCCCAATCACATCGCGTTGTGAGGACGCGGATTGACGCTCGCCGGTCGCCCAGACTATTCTTTTAAATTGAAATTGAAATTCATTTTCAAAATGGTTCAGGGCTCAAAAGTTTTGGCTTCCTCCCGTAGCCGTGCTTTCCGGCAGATTCGGGCTTTAGAACGGCAGCGGCGAGGGATCCTGGTAATGGCTGGCAGCATCTCCTGAGCAATAGATCGGACTCATTCATGCTTCAGGCCTTCATCATCACGCTGCGCGAAGGAGTCGAGGCAGCGCTCATTGTCGGCATCACGCTGGCTTATCTGAACAAGATCGGCCGCGCAGAGCTGAAAAAGACCGTTTATGCCGCGCTGGTGGCGGCGTTCCTGGGCAGCATCGGGGTCGCGATCGCGATTTCCCGCACCCACCTCAACGAAGATACCTTCGAAGGCTGGATCATGCTGGTGGCCGCGTTTTTCGTCGTCACTATGGTCGTCTTCATGATGAAGACCGGCCGCAGACTGAAGGGCGACATCGAAGGCAAGGTCGGGCTGCTCGCGGGTAACGACGCCTGGTTCGGCCTGTTCGCCTTCATTTTCCTCATGGTGTTGCGCGAGGGCTTCGAGACTGTGTTGATGCTGGCTGCCGTTTCGCTGAACTCCACTGAACTGCTGAGCTTTCTCGGGACGCTGCTGGGTGTGATCGCGGCGATTTCCTTCGGCGTGATGTTCGTAAAAGGCAGCGTGAAGATCAATCTGCAGAAGTTTTTCCGCGTGACCACGGCGATCATGTTCCTGGTGGCGGCGCAGTTGCTGATCTCCGGCTTGCACGAGCTTTCCGAAAGCGGGGTCATCGCATCGTCGAAGCGGGAGATGGCGATCATCGGGCCCATCGTCAGCAACGACTGGTTTTTCTTTGTAACGATCTTCGCTCTGGCCGCGCTGATGGTGCTGTTCGACGCCAAGCGGCGCCAGCCGATCCCGGAGTCGGCCTCACCCGCCGAACGCCGCAAAGCCCTGTGGACGGCCCGGCGCGAGCGGCTTTGGATGGGATCGGTTTACACCTTCTCATTCATTTTTATCGCGCTTGTGACCGCGGAGTTCGTTTACACGAAAAGCGTGAGCGCGCTGTCTCCGGCCACGGAAGTGACATTCGTGAACGGGCAAGTTTCAATTCCGCTATCGAAAGTGTCCGACGGCGACCTGCATCGCTTCCAGGCAAAGGAAAACGGCACGGAAGTTCGATTCTTCCTCTACCAGCGGCCCGACGGAAAAATCGCGACTGTGTTTGACGCCTGCCAGATTTGCGGCGCGGTCGGATTCTATAAGAGCGGCAACGGCGTGGTCTGCAAGAACTGCGCCGCCCCCATCAATCCGCAGTCGGTCGGAACGGCCGGCGGATGCAATCCCATCCCGCTGAAGGCCACGCAAACAGCGGATACCATCATCCTTCAAGAGGCGGACATTGCGGCCGGCGCCAGCGTGTTCGCCCAGAAGTAGCCCATGTTCGTCCGCCTCGTCTACGAGTCGTTTCGGCGGCAGAAGCGGCGCAAACTGCTGGCCGGAGCGGCCATTACCCTCGGCGTTACCGTGGCGACGGCCATGATCGGGGTGGCCACCGACATCGGAGACAAGATCAATCGCGAACTGCGCCAGATCGGCGCAAACCTCGTAGTCTCTCCGCAGGAAGATACTCTGGACGTCGAAATTGGGGGCGTGGATCTTAAACCGCCAAGCGACGGCGCATTCCTGAGCGAACCGGATCTTCCCAAGATTCTAGGAATTTTCTGGCACAACAACATCACGGCGTTTGCGCCAGTGCTTCCGGTGAATGTGTCCGTCGGGAAAAATGGTCCACGCAAAGACGTCACCCTAGTTGGAACCTATTTTGCCAAGCGGCTTTCCTACGGGACGGATGTCTTAACGACGGGTGTGAAGACCACTTATCCGCTTTGGAAAGTCGTTGGGGCGTGGCCCGCGGACGATTCGCAGGATGTGTTGCTGGGCGAGCGTCTGGCCGAGTCGCTCGGTGCAAAAAACGGAGATCAAATTTCGATTGCTGGCCGCGAGTTGCGCGTCAGCGGAGTTCTTTCGACCGGCACGGCCGAGGACGATCAGATTGTCGCGCCCCTCGGGTTGGCGCAGGCGATTCTGGGCAAGCCGGGCGCGGTGCGGCGCATCTATGTCAGCGCGTTGACCAAGCCCGAAGATGCCTTTGGCCGGCGCGATCCCAAGAGCATGTCAGGCGCGATTTATGATCGCTGGTATTGCACTCCTTATCCGGCTGCGATTGCGCTGCAGTTGACGCAGGCAATTCCGCATTCCCACGCGGAGCAGATCCGGCAAGTCGCCCAGAACGAAGGCGCGGTACTCACGCGCATCGAAGGACTGATTTTTCTGATCACGCTGGCCGCATTATTTGCTTCGGCCCTGGCAGTTTCGGCGGCCATGGCCACCGCGATTTTCGAGCGGCGGGCGGAAGTTGGATTGATGAAAGCTTTGGGCGCGGGCAAGGTTGCCGTTGCGGCAATCTTCTTTGCCGAGGCCGCATTACTGGCATTGATCGGAGGAGGAATCGGATTCGCGGCGGGCTCCCTGCTTGCACATCAGATTGGGCAATCCATTTTCAATTCGCAGATTTCGATTCAGCCCGTGCTTCTGCCTGTGATCCTGGCCATCGCCGTGATTGTGACCTTCGCCGGTAGCGCGCTGGCAATCCGGCGGGCCGTGGGACTGGATCCGGTGTTTGCGCTGCGAGGTGAACTGTGAGCACGCCGGTGTCGAATTCGGCGCGGGAACTGGCGGCCAGCCGGGCGCAGGCGCCGCACACTCCGATGTTGCTGCGGATGCTGGTGCGCGCCGCCATTCTGCGCCGCGGACGCGCAGCTTCCGCCCTGTTCGCCATGGTCGTGGCAGCAGCGGTGGCTACGGCCATGCTCAATCTCTACGTTGACGTGCAGGCGAAACTGCGAACGGAGTTTCGAAATTATGGAGCGAACATCGTTCTGCTCGGAAGAAACGGCGCTTCCCTGCCCCAGGATGCGCTGGCCCGCGTCGATTCGATCGTGGCCGGACATGGGATCGCCGCGCCGTTTGCCATGGTCGTGGCACGCAGCAGCGATGGTCAGCCGATCGTCGTGGCTGGAACGGATTTCGATAGAGTAAAGCAGTTGGATCGCTGGTGGAAGGTGAGTGCGTGGCCCGAGAATCCCCACCAAAATCAGGGAGAAGTGGGGCACCCTGATTCCCATCCTGCGCTCGCAGGCGTGCGGGCGCTCGCAGTGGTCTCACCACAGAATCAGCCCTTCGATCTGAGTTTTCAGGGACGCACCATCCAGGCCACGCCCGCCGGCACGGTCGAGACCGGCGCAGCAGAAGACAGCCGAATTTATCTTTCTCTGCCCGATTTCGTTGCATGGACCGCCGTTCAGCCGCATACGATTGAAGTCGCGGCTAGCGGATCGCCTGAAGAAATTAACGCGATGATGAATCAACTGGCTCGGGGAATCCCTGCGGCAGAGGTTCGTCCGGTGCGCCAGATCATGGAAGGCGAAGCCCGAGTGTTGGGCAAGACGCGGGCAACATTGCTCGCCGCAGCGGCCCTGATCATTCTGACGGCAGCATTGTGTGTTTTATCGACTCTGATGGGCTGGGTATTCGACCGGCGCCGCGATTTCGCCATCATGAAGGCGTTAGGAGCTTCGGGAAGATTGCTCAACGGCTTCTTTGCGGCAGAGGCCGCAGCTCTGGGCGCGATCGGCGCAGTCCTGGGATTTCTAGTTGGTATCGGCATCGCCGCCTGGATCGGGAGGGTGAATTTTCACGCCCCTGTCGTTCCACGATTCTCTGTGTTACCCATCATTCTGGCTGGTAGCATGGCAGTGACGCTGGTTTCGGCGATTCTCCCGATCTCACTGCTGCGGCGCGTCGAGCCGGCGGTGATTCTGAGGGGGGAGTGAAATGATTCAGATCAAAGACGTCACCAAGCTCTATCCCGCGAAGGAAGCGGCCAACGGCGGCAATGGGTCGGGCAAGGACAATGGCTCGATTCATGCCCTCGATCATATTTCGCTGCATGTCACGAAGGGCGAATGGGTCTCGATCATGGGGCCTTCGGGATCAGGAAAATCGACGCTAGTCAATCTGATTGGCTGCCTGGATCGGCCGACTTCGGGCGAGATCTGGCTCGACGGAGAGAATGTGGCCGGCATTTCTTCTTCAGAACTGAATCGTGTGCGCGCCGAAAAAATCGGGTTCATTTTCCAGCAATTTCACCTGATTCCCTTCCTTACTGCGGTCGAGAACATCATGCTGGCGCAGTATTTTCACAGCATGACCGACGAAAAAGAAGCAACAGAAGCCCTGGAGCGGGTTGGTCTCGGCGACCGCGCGGGGCATCTTCCCTCGCAACTTTCCGGCGGCGAGCAGCAGCGCGTCTGCATTGCGCGTGCGCTGATCAACGACCCGCGCATCATTCTGGCCGATGAGCCCACCGGCAACCTGGACGCGCAGAATGAAGAAATCGTGCTGCGTCTGCTGCGCGAGTTCCATCAGCAGGGACGCACGATTGTCATGGTCACGCACGATCCGGTCGTGGCGCGCCTGGCCGATCGGCGCATCGAGTTGCATCACGGCAAAATTGCTTCCCAGGAAGTTTTTTCCATGGCCGATGAGGAACAGCTCGACGAAGTGCTCGAGGAAATGTGGGTACTCGAGGAACATGGCGAGACGGCCGAAGTCGAGCGCATGGAAGTTCATGGCGCGCTGCCGGTGAGCATGGCGATTGAGAAGATGATTGGCCTGGGACTGGTTGTGGCCGCGCCGCATCCGCCGCAGGCGCACGATCACAAACCCTTTGTGAATCCCTGCCACGACGCGCTGAAGCCGATGTCGGCCTCGGTGGGTGACGGAACGCTGATTGTGGAATTGACGCCCCGCGGACGCGAGCGTGCGGGCAGCATCATTCGCCGGCACCGGCTGGCCGAGCGTCTATTCACCGACAGCCTGGCGATGGACAGTGAGACTGAAATCGAACAGCAGGCGTGCAAGTTCGAGCACATCCTTTCGCCCGAAGCGACCGATAAGATTTGCACGTTCCTGGGTCATCCACGGACGTGCCCGCACGGCGCGCCGATTCCTCCGGGACCGTGCTGTGCTTCGAGAAGCCTCAGAGTTACCACGGAGAGCCTAAGAGTCTCCGAACGCAGTTAAGTCCGATGAATAATCGGAGTCACTCTGTCTCCCTTCACCCGCTGATATGATTTCGAGAAGCAGATGACTATTCGTCGTCCTACCATCGGCGTCTTCGATTCAGGCTTTGGCGGACTGACCGTCCTTAAAGCTTTACTTGAAGTCATTCCCGATGCCGACTACGTCTACTTTGGCGACACGGCGCGACTCCCCTACGGATCGAAATCGGTCGAGACGGTAGCGAAATACGCCGTCGAAGCCGCACATTATCTCGAATCGAACGGCGCTCAGATGCTGGTAATTGCCTGCAACACGGCAACCGCGCTGGCACTGGATCGCATTACCGCCGCAGCGCACGTCCCGGTCGTGGGCGTGGTGGAGCCGGGCGCGGAAGCGGCGGCAGCGACCACGAAGAATCGCAAAATAGTCGTGATCGGGACCGAAGCCACCGTCAGCAGCCATGCCTACCGTAGGGCCCTCGAAGCGCGCGGACTCGAGGCCCGCGAAAAGGCCTGCCCGCTGCTCGTGCCGCTCGTCGAGGAGGGATGGGTGGAACATCCGGTCACCGAGCAGATAGCTCGGATTTATCTCGGGGAAGCTTTTGCCGACAGTTTTCACGAAGCCGACACCATGGTCCTGGCCTGCACACACTATCCCCTGCTCAAGCCGCTATTGCAGCTTGTGACGCCCGATCATGTGTGCATCGTCGATTCGGCCGACTCAACCGCCTGCGCCGTCGCTACTCACCTTCAGCAACTGTTGCCGCGAACCGAGACCTCGCCGGAGCGCCGCGCGTCGCCGCGGCTGAAGTTCTTCGCCACGGACTCCACAGAAAAATTCCGCCGCCTTGGCGCGCGCTTTCTGGGCCGCACCATTGACGACGTGCAACACGTCGACCTGAAAGAGTGACCGGACCCTGCACTCGGGCATGGGTGTACCGTCATTATCCTTCGAGCTTAGTCATTGTCAGGTACTGCCACGGCTCCCTTGAACGTCAGAAAGTAGTCGACATCCTCCGCCGCCGGAACCGTTTGGTACTGGCGCGGCTGCGTCAGCGTGAAAAATCCATGCAGGTCTGTAGCGCTGCGAGCATCCGCATTTTTCATCATTCCTTCCGGCACGTGGTTGATTCCTTCAATCATCCGCAAAATGCTGCCGAAGTCATGAGTCACATTATCGATATAGCCTCGTGGCGTGTAGGCGGAAACGATCAGCAGGGGAACTCGGAACCCGTACTCGAAATCGCCACGACATG
>JASHQK010000259.1 GCA_030039195.1 Candidatus Sulfotelmatobacter sp. | reverse complement strand
GTCGGTGAGGCACAGAACGAAGGCGAGATCACCGAACTCGTGGACAAGACCCGACCTGATTTCCTGATCATTGCGCTCGAAGACCCAGAGCGCGATCCAAGTTTGTGCGGTTTCCTGCTTGGACGGTACCCGGGTATGCGTATCCTCGCGGTTTCGTCTGGACACGACGACAGCACCTGCTATTGGGCGTTCGTCGATATCCGCTCACGTGCGATTCCAACATCCGAGGAAGGTATCCTCGGCGCGATGCGCGAAGCTGCTCGGCATATAACTTTTACTAATTGACATGAATCGGCTTGGCGTTGGCAAACTATCGAGTTACTCCTCACCGCAACTGAGTACTCGAGGTGTGTGTGCGGCTGAGAATGTTGTTCTTGTTCGATTCAGGGTGTGTTTGTACAGCTTATATGCTCTAAGCTGTTATTAATACGGCACTTATACCCGACTGTGCCTTGTAAGTAAGGTGGCGAAGCTGTATCTAGATGAGCGACAAATGCTATCCCCGACAACAGAGCCGATGAACTATACCGAGGGTCAACAGAATCCCGCTTGTTATGGCACACCATGGTACGCGGCTTACACGTGTCCCCGACACGAAAAGTATGTTGCCCACCAGTTAAATGAACGACAGATCGAATCGTTTCTGCCGCTGTACTCGTCCGTGCGGCGGTGGAAAGACCGGCGGAAGTGCCTCGATTTGCCTTTATTCCCTTGCTACGTATTTGTGCAAGTCACGGAGCAGAACCGGATTGATGTTCTTCGTCTTCCTGGGGTAGTGCAGTTAGTCTGTTTTCAGGGGAAGCCGGCACCGATAGCCGCAACGGAGATCGACGCACTGCGCCGGGGAACAACTGGTTCCATTGTCGTCCAACCTCATCCCTATCTGAAAGAAGGGCGAAGGGTACGAATTACGAGCGGGCCGATGAGCGGCGCGGAAGGTATTTTCGTGCGCCGGAAACAGCGGAATCGACTAATTATCTCGATCTCGGCGATTCAGCGTTCCGTGGCAGTGGAAATCGGGGAAGCCGATGTTGAGCCTGTGTCGTGACCACACTACCACTCTTGTCGCTCGCGCTGTAACGGGAAACGTTTGCGTAGGATGATCCTGCAAAGTCGCAAATGAAGGCCGTACATTTCCATCCGGATGCTTGGCCGGCATCGAAAACTCCGGTTGCTGAACGACAAGAAAGCGTATTGGTCCGAAATAGAGGGGCATTATGCCTAGTCCCATTTACACCTCTGCTGTGCGTAGTAATGTTGTAGCAGCGTTCATTGCGCTGATACTTGGGTCTTCCGCTTCGCTTTGGAGCCAGCAGCAGCGCTTTTCCTACACTCCAAGCACTGCAATCGGCCAGGCCAATTCTCGTGCCGAGCAAGAAGCGGAGCAGATGGTTGCGCTGTCGCCCGACAAGATCATTCAAATTCTGCGCGATGAAACGGGCCTGTTGTTGCAGGTGAAAAAAGCCCTCGTGCGTAGGGCATACGATCAGGGCAGAATCCTTGATCCGAAAGATCTCACTGATGATGCGGTTTTCGATTTGATCCGCGACGATCAAAATGTGCGAATCATTGCGACGCAGCAAATCGAAGATCGGTCTTACATCAGGGCTAAGCCGACGAAGGAAGAAATTGCGAGGGATTTGCCCTGTCAGCCGCTAGTGCCGACGACTAACGCTGGTTCCAGCGGCGGGAGTTCGAGCAATGATCAGTTTCGCCAGACGGTGGCTCCTACGAACCAAGAGGCAGCGTATTGGCTGAAACACCAGGATGACGTAGATTGTAATCTCGTTCCATACTTGCCTAACACTACTGCGCAAACTATGTACACGCAGCCTCTGACCACTCAGGCGCCCTTTCAACAGTATCCGCAGCAACGCCCGCAGTCTGCGTATCCGCAACAAACCTATCCACAGCAGCAGTACTCTCAGCAACCATATACGGGCCCAGCAACTCCGCGGCAGCAGTATCCGAACCAGGTTCCCCAACCGGTTCCGTCCACGACTTACGGCGGCCAGCTTCAAATGACCCAAGCCCAGCCGCAGGACTACTTCGGCTCCGACAGCGACGAGAGTCAGATGGCGAGCATTCAACCCGATGAACTCCCGAGCTTGTTGAGCGCAGGTCAGACAGGGACTTCTGGCTCGATGTCCAATCAGGGGATGTTGGATGGAAGTGCCGCATCGGGGATGCCAGGAATGAGTTTGCCTTCTGCTGGCGCATCCCTGCTCGGTTCGTTGACGAACCGTCAGGGATCAGAGAACGGATTTGGATCCGAAGAAGCTCGTCTTGAGGCACGCAGTCTCGAGTTTCCGTCATACACAGTGCCGAAGCCGCCTGAGCAACCGCGACTCCATTATCGCCCGAATCCTTACGCGGATGTACCTTCGCTCTATGACTTGTACGCACAGTACTCAAAGCGATCGCCCCGATTGGAACGCTTCGGTGAGGATGTCTTCCGCAATGGCACTGGTAATTTTGACGAACTTCCAATGGATCTGCCAGTGGGCCCCGATTATGTAGTCGGGCCAGGCGACGGACTTACGATCAATCTTACGGGTGGTGTTTCGCAACGCCTGCAACGAGTTGTTGACCGCGAAGGTCGTCTCGCGCTGCCCGAAGTCGGTGCCATTGAGGTGTCCGGGCACAATCTGGGCGATGTTCAGCGTGTGGTCCAAGCGGTTCTCCGGAGCCAGTTCCGCGGTATCGACGCCGACGTCTCGCTTTCTCGCATTCGAAGTGTGCGGGTTTATGTTGTGGGAGATGTGGAACGCCCCGGAGCGTACGATGTAAGTTCCCTCTCCACTCCACTCAATGCCTTGTATCTCGCGGGAGGTCCAACATCAGAGGGTTCGCTTAGAATCATCCGCCACTACCGGGGCAAGCAACTCATTCAGCAAATCGACAGCTACGATCTGTTGCTGCACGGCATTCGAGGTGACGTTCAGCGACTGCAGGCGGGCGACACCATCGAGGTGCCACCGTTGAGCGGGTTAGTCACGGTGGAGGGCATGGTGCGGCGACCTGCGATCTACGAACTCAATGGCGAGAAGAATCTGGCCGAAGTCCTGCAACTTGCTGGCGGTGTTCTGCCTTCAGGCACGTTGCGCCATGTAGACGTCGAAAGAGTCGAAAGTCACGAAGCCCGGACGATGCTCCGTCTGGACATCCCGGAGACAAACAACGACGCATCGGTTGCAAAGGCGTTGGAGGATTTCGCGGTCCAGGACGGAGACAAGATAAAGATCACCCCAATCCTGCCCTACGCCGATAAGACGGTCTATCTGGATGGACATGTCTCTCGCCCAGGAAAATTTGCTTATCGCGACGGGATGAAGGTTACCGATCTGATCTCTTCTTACAAGGATCTTTTGCCGGAGCCAGCAACGAGTCACGCCGAGATCATCCGCCTGTCTCCGCCTGATTATGCCCCCGAAGTGCTGACTTTTAACTTGGGTGATGCCCTCGCCGGCAAGGATCAGGATCTGGTCCTGAAGCCCTTTGATATCGTCCGCGTCTTTGGAAGATTCGACTTCGAGGATCCCCCGATCATCACGATTACCGGAGAGGTGAGGGATCCCGGAGACCACTTAACGAATGGCGTTACGCACCTTCGTGACGCGGTCTATTTGGCTGGGGGAGCGACCCGCGATGCTTTGCTGAGCGATGCCCAAGTCTTTCGTAAGACGAATGACGGCAAGTTGGAAGTCCTCAATGTGAACCTGGCCAAAGCCCTTGATGGAGATGCGAAGGATAACATCGAACTCCAGCCGAAGGATCGCATCTTCATTCACCGTGAGCTCAACAAGCTTGACCCACCTACTGTCTCGGTGGAAGGAGAGGTGGCTCGTCCCGGCAAGTATCCTCTCGGCGACGGTATGACCGCTGCGGATCTGGTTCGTCTCGCGGGCGGCTTGAAACGGGGCGCCTACACGCAAGAAGCGGATCTGACCCGTTACGAACTGGAACAAGGCACTAAGATCGTCAGCGACCACGTATCCGTTCCTATCGGCGCAGCTCTAGCCAATCAACCTGACACAGATGTGCGGCTGCGAGACGGCGATGTTCTAACGATCCAGCAACTGTCTGGTTGGAAAGATGTGGGTGCGACGATTACTGTTACCGGAGAAGTCGTTCACCCTGGAACGTATGGCATTCAAGAGGGTGAACATCTCAGCTCGATCATTCGGCGCGCAGGTGGTTTCCGCAGTGATGCCTATCCGTACGGCGCGGTTTTCGAGCGACCGCAAATCAGAGAACTCGAGGAGAAGAACCGCTTGAGCTTGCTGGATCGTGTCCAAGGGGAAGCCGCTAACATCAAGGTCCTCCCGGAGTCTAATCCGCAGGATGCGCTAGCCAAGGATGCTGCAATTCAACAGTTTCAAGTAACTTTGCAGAAATTGCAGAACGCACCTCCTCAGGGCCGAATGGTCATCCACATCTCCAGTAATGTGGCGCGTTGGGCGAATACGGCGGCGGATGTTCAGGTGCGCAACGGCGATACCATTTATGTTCCGAAGCGACCAAGCGTAGTGCTCGTCGATGGTGCTGTTTACAACGCCACGGGCATAACTTTCAAACCCGGACGCGATGCGGGATGGTATCTGCAGCAAGCGGGCGGACCCACCGAGATGGCGAACAAAAAAGCCCTCTTCGTCATCCGGGCTGACGGTTCTGTCGTCGGCGGACCAGGCGGGTTGTTCAGCGGAGGAGCCAAGAGCGCGGCGATGGAGCCCGGCGATATGGTGGTTGTCCCCGAGAAGGTCATCACAGTCAGTCGTGCCTGGACGAACACAATACAGACAGCACAGATCCTCTCGGCTGTAGCACTTGCCGTTGGTGCAGCGAGGACCTTCTAGGCTGGGGCGCGGCGTGATTAGGATTTTGCGGCCAGGACCGTGCGGGTACATTGTGATGTTAGTGTTCCTGATTGGCAATACAGCCTTCGCCCAGACAGCGGATTCAAGCCTACCGTCGGCTCCATCGCCTGGTCACGACCAGACGTTGGCCAACACGAATTCCGGAGCGTTCGCGAAAACTGACAGCGCTACTTTTGGAGATCTACTTCAGCCCGGCGAGGATCCCCAAAATCGTTTGCTGACGCCTTTCTTCAAGCATTTGGCCTCTGATCAGAAGCAGTTCTGGACACTTCCCTCGCGTTTCGAGACGAAGGACTTGAAGTGGATCGTGCCGGGGGCAAGCCTGACGGCGGCTTTCATAGCAACCGACAGCTGGCTGTCGAAGCAGGTTCCGGTCAGCCACGAAGCGATCAGCAAGAAAGTATCAGATTATGGTACTTATTCACTCATTGGCTTGAGTGGCGCATCCTTTCTTCTGGGCCACATAAGGCGCAATGATCAATTGTCTGAAGCCGGTCTACTGTCAGGCGAAGCCGCGCTCGATGCCGCAGCTGCGGCTTTTGCGTTCAGAGAGGCCGCCCAGAGGCAACGTCCATATCAGGCAAACGGGCATGGTAACTTTTTCGCCGGTGGAAGTTCATTTCCGTCGATGCACTCGACGATTGCCTGGTCCGTAGCCAGTGTCTGGGCGCACGAGTATCCCGGGTGGTTTAGTCAAATGGCCGCTTATGGATTGGCTTCTGCTGTTAGCTTAACCCGGGTTACCGCCAAACAACATTTCCCTTCCGACGTGATCATCGGCAGCCTCGTGGGTTGGTATTTTGCACGTCAGGTTTATCGTTCGCATCATGATCCTGAACTTGGCGGTTCGGCTTGGGGCAACATGTTCGACGAGAAGACCGGCGAGACAGGGCGTAACCCGAACTATATGGCGTCTCCATATGTCCCATTGGACAGCTGGATTTATCCGGCGATGCAACGATTAATTGCCTTGGGCTATGTCCAATCCGGCATGTTAGGGATGCGCCCGTGGACTCGCATGGCGTGTGCCAGACTCCTGGATGACGCTTCAGAGAAGTTTCCAACCGACGTCACCAGCCAGGCTGGAAAAATCTATTCTACGTTAACAATGGAATTTAGACCTGAGATTGCACGTCTGGACGGTGCTCCGAATGTTGGGGCACAAGTAGAATCCGTGTACACGCGCGCAATGGGCATTTCGGGAACGCCTCTCCGGGATAGCTATCACTTTGGTCAAACGATCGTCAACGATTATGGCCGCCCGTACTGGGAAGGCTTTAATAACGTCACCGGCCTAACTGCGGACGCTGAGGTCGGACCAGTTTCTTTCTATCTTCGCGGCGAATATCAGCACGCGCCGGCGATGCCGTCGTATCCTTCATCGGTTCTTGCAGCCACGGCTGCCGCCGACGGCACGCCGCCGCTTCCCAACGGCACAACCGAAGCAAACAAGTTGGCACTGCTCGATAGCATGGCGTCCATTAACATCAACAACGTACAGATCTCTGTCGGAACGCAGAGCGCATGGCTGGGCCCGACAGAATCAGGACCCTGGTTAATGAGCAATAATGCCAGGCCTTTTCCGATGGTCGAGATCGACGATGTGGTACCACACCAAATGCCCGGGCTGTCCCGCATTCTGGGTCCTTTTAGAACGGAGTTTTTCATTGGACAGCTCTCAGGGCATCGCTGGGAGTACTGTATTGTTGCGACGTGCCAATCGTATCCCGGATATTCGGATGTAGTTGGCCCAAATATCTCGCCGCAACCGTTTATTCATGGAGGAAAGATCAGCTTTCAGCCCACCCCGAATTTCGAATTCGGCATGGGATACACCGCGATGTTTGGCGGCCCAGGACTACCCGTTACGTTCGGTAACTTTTTTCGCACGTTATACGCCCACTCATCGACCGCCACTAACAACCCCGGCAAACGAATTTCGGCAGCAGATCTCACTTACCGAATCCCTGGCATGCGGGACTGGTTGACTTTCTACCTCGACTCTTTGGTGGTCGACGAAATTTCGCCTATTGGCTCCACTCGGGCAAACGTGAATCCTGGCATCTATATGCCGCAGCTGCCGGGACTGTCTAAGATTGAATTCCGAGCCGAGGGCATTAACGAGTCCCGAAATCATCAATTTCCCCCGGGCTTCGTTTATTTCGATGAACGTCGCTTCCTTGATGGGTATACGAACGATGGTAACCTCCTCGGAAGCCCAGTTGGACGAGCAAGTCGTGGTGTGCAAGGATGGCTCACTTACTCATTCTCTCCTCGCAACCAACTACAGTTTGGCTATCGCTTGCAGACGGTATCTCCTAAGTTTGTTGAAGGCGGTCGACTGGCCGGCTATTCGGCCAAAGGAAATTTTCTGCTGTCTCACCAGATAGCACTTTCTGGCTTGTTCCAATACGAACAGTGGCGTTTCCCAGTCATCAGCACGACTCGGCAGTCGGACGTGAGCGCGTCAGTTCAACTTACGTTCTATCCCAAAATGCACTTCAGCAAAGCTGGCGACCGAAACAACTCGAACTGAGCACGTTGTGAAACGTTCGATACAAGCCGTAGCAGCCCCGGTCGAGATGCCCGGCGAACTCGAGCCCCCAAGAAACGGATTCGCGGTCCGCGAGACAGCTGCGAAAATTGAAGCTGTCGAATGGCTGTGGCTGCTTTGGGACCGACGCAGGCTCTTGGCCACAGCGACGCTTTGGGGATTGGTACTCTCGACAGTCATTGCCTTCCTGATTCCCAAGGATTATGAATCGACGGCTCGCCTCATGCCTCCGGATGCACAATCGACTTCTGGGGTGGCGATGATGGCGGCTTTGGCTGGTTCCAGCACTTCTGGACTCGGCGCTCTGGCTGGGGATCTTCTGGGAATGAAAAGTTCCGGCGCTTTATTCGTTGTCATCCTCTCAGGAAGCACTGTGCAAACTGCAATCATCAGCCGGTTTGATCTGCTCAAGGTTTACCACGTCAGGTATAAGGAGGACGCTCGCAAAGTTCTGGCCAAATACACGAGCATTTCCGAAGATCGCAAAAGCGGAGTGATCACGATTGTGGTGACCGATCACAATCCTTATCACGCGCGTGACATGGCGCAGGCCTATGTCGAAGAACTCGATCGTTTGGTCGCGCAAGTGTCAACTTCCTCTGCCCGTCGCGAAAGAATCTTCATCGAACAGCGTCTAAAAACCGTCAAGCGTGATCTCGATACTGCGTCCCAGCAGTTCAGTGAATACGCGAGCAAGAATACGGCCATTGATATCACCGAGCAGGGCAAGGCAATGGTCGAGGCAGCAGCTAAGTTAGAGGGTGAACTCATCGCTGCGCAATCGGAACTCGAAGGATTGGAACAGATCTATACACCAAATAACGCCCGTGTGCGCTCCGTGCGTGCCCGGGTAGATGAACTTAAGCAGCAACTCGACAAATTCAGCGGACTGGACTCTACGCCGGAAGCTACCAATTCTCCGAATTCACCGGCTCAGTTTCCAACCATCCGGCAACTCCCACTCTTAGGTGTACGCTGGGCTGACTTATACCGACAGACCAAAATTCAAGAAAAGGTCTACGAACTGCTCACGCAGCAATATGAGCTGGCCAAAATCCAAGAAGCCAAAGAGATCCCGGTGGTCCAGGTTCTGGATGCGCCAATGGTGCCCGAAAAGAAATCGTTCCCGCCACGCCTGCTGATCATGGTGCTCGGAGCTCTTGCCATTTTTGTCGTGACCGCGGTATACATCGCAGGGAGCCAAGTGTGGAGTGACACTGACGCCCAAGCCACCTGGAAGCAGTTTGCCACTACAGTGCGCAATGATGTTGAGGAGGCCGCTCTCGACCTGCGGTCCCGAACGAACAGTGCATTAGGAAAATACCGGACAAAGGTCGGCCTCAAATGACCAGTTCAGCGATGAAGCACTCATCGTTGCGTTTGATTCGGCTCACGAAAGTGGCCGCCGCCATCGAACTCGGAATCGTTGGCTGGCTTTGTGCCACGGAGGGAGTGGGTCTGGCCGGATGGGCCGTCACGATTGTAATTGGCGGCGCATTGTTAGTGTTTGCGATTGTTGCGATTGGTTCCGTAGGTGGATTCGCACTCCTTGCAATCAGCAGCGTAATGCCTAGAATTACCTGGGAGGTTGGGAATTATCACATCCATCCCGAATATGTCGCGACGGCACTTGTCATATTTGTCGTCGGGGCAAAGCGGTTGGCAGGTAGAGGGGAGAAGTTTCAGATCATTCCAGCAGATCTTCCACTGCTTGCATACGCTGTTGTTAGCCTTTTGGTTTCGACCTTCATGTCTCCAGAACCGTCCAGGACCTTGCGATGGGCTGCGCTGAGTGTCATCGCCCTGCTTCCGTACTTCATTCTGCGCCATCTCATTACGGAATATAAGGAGGTCGTGCGCTGTTGGCGACTTCTGGTTACGATCGGCATCATGGAATCGCTTTTCGGAGTCCTTTGCTTCTTGTCGAATCGACTCTTTGGAACACAAATTGGTGTCGAAGCTGACCAGTACGGAGCGATACCGGGAACGTTCGGTACGCACTTCGAGGCGAACCTTTTTGGGGCATATTCGGCCTGTTGCGCTGTCATGTGCGCATCGGCTTATCTTTTTGATGACCATGCGCGTCGCCGGCTCTATGCAGGCGGGTTTCTTATAGCTAGCCTGGCAACTGTCATTAGCTTGTCGCGAGCACCAATACTCGCCCTTCTGGTCATGCTGGGGTTCGTGATGTGGGTCGCAAGAAAGAAAGTGAGGGTCAGCTTAGGCACGGCCGTTAAGTGGGCTGTGGTGGTTTGCACGCTTGCTGCGGTGTTGAGTCGGGTTGTTTATCCTTTATTGGAGGCACGTTTCAGCACTCTTGACATGAGCGATCTCTTGAACGACGAGACAACGATGAGCCGCTTTATTCAGGATGCTGCCGCAATCGAGGGCATTCGTTCGCACCCATTGCTGGGCACTGGGACTTCGAGTCTCCAACTTTTCTTCGACTTGAGCGACGTCTACGGCTCTCAAGCCGCCGATACCGCGGGTCGGGGAGCTTGGGTTGGCAATACTACCATCAGGGTACTGCATGATACCGGAATCCTGGGATCGCTTACTCTTCTCGCTTTCTTTGTCATTTTGATCGCTTCCATGCTAAAACAAGCCCACCGTTCTGAGGGGACGCAACTGGCAATGTTGACTTCTCTCGCTCTGGGGTTCTTCGTCTATGTGATTACATTTCAGGCAACGGATGGAACAATGCTTTCGTTCCTCTGGGTTCATCTAGGATTGTGTGGGTGCACTCTAACCGCTAGCAAAGCCCCGAACAGAGCCTGAGAAATAATAAAAGCGGCTTAGGTGAACCAGGATTGCTCTTTCCATAGCATGCCGCGAGTGACGGAAATGAACTACGATTTAGCGATTGCCTATCGAATTTGCCCCTATGTTTCAAAGCCGGCGCAGGGTCTACCGTTTGCAGTGGATAAGCTTGAATTGTCCGAGATCTGCCTTCGTTCTCTCATTGCCTCGTTAGGGTCGATCCGCGCCAAATTTTGGGTGCTCCTCGATGGATGCCCGGAATCATACGAGGAAATGTTCCGCCGACACATTCGGCCCGAAGATCTGGTTGTATTACGTTTCGATCCTCCCATCGGCAACCGAGCTACTTTCGGCCGGCAGATCGACGTCCTGACAAAACAAGACTGCGCTTCATGCGTGTACTTCGCCGAGGATGACTATGTATACGTGCCCGATCAGTTTGGTGCTCTCGTGGAGTTTTTAAATTCATCTGATGACGTGGACTTCGTCTCCCCTTACGACCATCCCGACTGCTATCGTCTGTATCTGCATCGCAAACGAAAATGGCTTGGTACGGATGGCCGTCGTCACTGGCGTACTGCGTCCTCGACCTGTTTGACTTTTCTCACCACGAGAGAAACCGTTAGGCGGTATGAGTCGATCTTCCGGAGTTATTCCAACGGAAATGACGATTGTGCCCTATGGCTTAGCATGACCAAGGATAGAGTATTCAATCCGCTCGTATTCATTCGATATCTGTGTCGGCAGGAGTTTTACTGGAAGATTCTGGTCAGGGCTTGGATCTATTGCTATCGCCAGTTACTGTTTGGCCATCGGGCTAAGTTGTGGGTTCCAGTTCCAGGAATTGCCACTCATCTCGACAAGAATGGTCTATCCCCTGGAATCGATTGGACTGATCTTATGAGGCAGCAATCTGTCAGCGAATTATGCAACAGATAACTAGATACGTCCGCAGTTCTCAGCTCTTATGGCAGGGACGTGCGCCTAATAAACTGAAGCGTTGGGTTGAATTGTGCGGACTGTCCATCAGGGCTTCCAAGCACGTTATGGGTTTCGATGTCAGATACCTCAACAAGGACTCATTCACCCAACTCTTCCACGAAGTGTTTGCACGAGAAGGATATTTCTTTGAGTCTGACTCGGATCAGCCTGTGATCTTCGACTGTGGAGCCAATATTGGAATGGCCACTCTTTTTTTCAAGTGGCTCTATCCACGGAGCCGAGTTGTCGCCTTCGAACCGGATCCTACTACATTTGGAGTATTGTGTGAGAACATTCAACGAAATGGGTTAGCTGGAGTCGAGGCTCGCAATGTGGCTCTATGGGACGAGAACGTCGAAATGCCGTTTTACATCAAGCGTGATGAGCGTGGATCCCTTCTGATGAGCTTGAACCCTGCCCGAACACAAGGAACGCAAATAAAGGTTCCTGCGAGGAAGCTGTCTGAATATATCGGGACCTCCGTCGATCTTCTGAAACTGGATGTGGAAGGGGCCGAGTCACGGGTAATCGGGGAACTCGTGCAATCAGGAAAAATGAACATGGTGAAGCGATTGATAATCGAATATCACCACCACATTTCCGACGAACCGTCGGCTCTAGGCAGGTTTTTGCAGATTCTCGAAAACTGTGGCTGGCAATATCAGCTAAATGCCTGGTTTTTTCCTGTTGCTTTACGGAATGTTTTTCAGGACGTCCTGATCTACGGTTACAAATAGTTGCATCCATGAAAGCACAAATCATCGTTCTTAACTGGAACGGGCGGGAGATGACTGCGAATTGTCTGCATAGCCTTCTGGGTATGCGGGCTGCCGAGCTCAGCGTCACTGTGATTGACAACGGTTCCTCTGACGGGTCCGTTGAATTCCTACGAAATCAATTTCCGGAGATTGAGGTACTTCCGCAAGGAAGAAATCTTGGTTTTGCCGCAGGCTGTAATGTCGGAATGAAACGGGCGTTGCAGACCGGCACAGAGTTCATCCTGCTCGTAAATAACGACACCGAAGTTGATCCGGACATGCTCGCGGAGCTTCTCCGTGAAGCGGAAAAGGACCCGTCGGCGGCGATGGTCTCTCCGAAAATCTTGTATTTCGACTTGCCAGACCGGATCTGGTGGGCCGGCGGTCGTTACAACCTTTGGCACGGGATCCCTTCGCATATCGGGCGCCGGAGCAAGGATGAAGGGCAATTTGATGAGCCCCGCTCCATCGATTGGGCTACGGGATGTGTTCTTTTGCTTCGCAGTCAGGCTTTGAGCGAGGTTGGCTTGTTTGACGAACGGCTTTTCGGGAATGGTGAAGACTTGGATCTGTCCCTTCGCCTGCGGCGAGCCAACTGGCGGATTCGCTACGCTCCGCGCGCCAAGGTTTGGCACAAGGAAGGCGTGGACTACCGACGGAATGTTGGGGAGTACGTACGGACGTTTACCTTCACACGCAACCTGTTATGGATTATGCACAAGCATGCAACGCGAGCACAGTGGCTTACGTTTGCGCCTCAGTTCGTACCCTTTCTCCTGATAATCACAGCACAAAGGGCTAGGCACGGAGATATGCGCTCCGTAAAGGCTGTCTGGGAGGGAGTGAGAGCTTACTTCGAGATGCGTCACGATCCTGATTTGTTAGCCCTTCCGCCGGAGCTAATCCGGACCACATTACCTTCTGTCGTGGAACATATGCCAAAGGCGATACCCTCTTCTGCATCCTCTTCTGTTTCGAGGAATTAAATGCGAATTGGCATTGATGCACACAGCGTAGGTGCGGGTAAAGGCGGAAATGAAACTTATTTCCGATCTCTGCTGAAATCGCTCGTTTGTATCGATGAGACAAATGAATATGTGGTCTATGGCGCGCGCATTCAATCCTTAAAGCAGATGAAGCTAGGTCAGCATCGGTTCAAGGTTCGGCAAGTTCGTCCAAGTAATGCCTATCTTCGTATCCCGTTTGCAATGCCAATCCGAATATTCCGTGAGAGTCTGGACATTTTTCATGCGCAGCACATCATCCCGCCTCTCGTAAAGTGCCGGGTGGTGACGACCATTCCGGACCTAGCGTACGAACACCACCCAGAGTACTTTTCTGCGTTTCAGGTGGCTTGGTCGAAGCGGCTGATCTCGGGGTCCGCAAAAAGGGCGGATCACATCATTACCGTATCTGAATTCTCCAGGGCAGATCTAATCTGCCGTTACGGCGTTGATCCCGCGAAGGTCACAGTGACCTACGAGGCGGCTGAAGAAGAATACTTCCCACGCGACCATGGGCAAGCCCGCGAATACGTTGCCCGCCGTTATGGTATAACACGGCCATTTATCCTGTTCGTGGGACGACTGCAAGGGCGTAAGAACCTGGTAAGACTAGTGCAGGCTTATGGGAACGCTCGTCGTCATGGGGCTGACCATCAGCTCGTCTTGGTTGGCAAGAAGGACTGGGGGGCTGAGCATATCCTTTCGACGATTGCAGAGCTTGGACTAAACGATGATGTACTTTTGACTGGGTACACTCCTACCGTGGATCTACCTTGGTTTTACAATGCGGCTGATGTGTTTGCCTACGTGTCTTTCTTTGAAGGCTTCGGCCTACCGGTTATAGAGGCAATGGCCTGCGGAACTCCCGTCGTCACTTCTATGGGGTCGTCATTGGAGGAGGTCGCGGGAGATGCCGCATTGATCGTTGATCCGTCGGACCTCACTATGATTACGGCAGCACTCGAGCGATTAATCGGCGACTCCAACTTGCGGCAGGAACTTGGTCGTCGCGGCGTGCGGCGCAGCAGCCAATTCGATCTCACGGCGATGGCAAGGAAGACTCTGACGATTTATGAAAGGGTCTGCGGTACGGAGAAATGCACGGGCCGGACGACAGAAACGGTGAGTGTCTAACCTTTCATGATAGCTGCAGGTCGGCGAGAGAATGAGATGTTGCGGTGCGGACAGGGTAAAAAGATGAGCAAACCGCGGTTAAGACGGTACATGAAATTACTCCTATCGGAACCGCCACTACGACTAGCTACTACGACGGCTCTTAAAATCGCTCAGCGTTTTTTGCCCCGTAGTCCGAAGATATTCGAGTGGGCGGCTGATTTCGATGCGCTTTCATACACTGCCTATGGGGTCGGCCTCCTAGTTGCTGCGCAGTATGCCGAACGAGAAGGATCGCCAGGCTTCACGGCTGTTGAATTCGGCGTAGCTGGCGGCAACGGGTTGCTGGCGTTATCAAAGTACGCCGAGTTGGCTTCGCGGCTGACCGGATTGAAGATTCAAGTCGTCGGCTTCGATGCAGGAGGAGGACTTCCGGAGAGCGAAGATCCCCGGGATGCACCCTGGCACTGGAACGCCGGAGACTTTCCGTGTAATCTCACGACGCTGCGGCAGCGTCTTCCTATTGATGCTGACGTAATTATCGGTCGCATCGAAGATACCCTTCCTAGCTGGCTGCGGAACGGCACTCGACTTCCGATTGGCTTTGTTTCGGTCGATGTCGATTATTATTCCAGTACGAAAGCGATTTGTACGGCTCTGCGGGATGCCCCGACAACTTCCATCCTTCCGCTGATCGAGTGTTATTTTGATGACTATCTCCATGCCTTTGTACCACGCAGAGTAGGCGAGGCAGCAGCTCTCAGTGAGTTCAACTCGATATCTAGTCAACGGTTTTTTGATCGAGACGATTGGCTTTCTGAAGGCCGTCCCTATGCGGAGCGTCTTTGGCTGCGTAGAATGCATACGTTTTACTCGCTCGACCACCCGTCTATGCAGTCCCGTAAAGCGCGTGGCCCGGAGCGTCTAGATCTCGTTGCGAGTTGAAACTAAGGCTTTCATGGTGACGCCCGGAACGACCATCGCAGAACGCGGAGAGCCGGCTGATTTCGAGATCCGAACCTGCGCGCGTGAGGTATCGGGCAGCTCGTTCGTACGCCACGTTGTGATTCATTGCACCGCGAATCTGATTGCTCTTGTCTGCAACGGTGTCCTCACATTCCTGCTTCCGCGATGGTTGTCGATGGAGAGCTACGGTTATTACCGGCTGTTTATTCTTTATGGCGGCTTTGCCGGAGTGCTGCATCTCGGCCTGCTGGACGGGGCTTTGATCCGTTGGGCGGCCCGTCCGCAGCAGCGGATGAAAGCGGAACTGTTTAGCACTCTCGCTTTTCTTCTGGCGGTACACGCAGTCATTCTGATCCCGGCGACCGCGATTCTCGCGCTCTTGTTCCACCGCCAGCCGTGGTTTTTTCTAGTGCTAACCTTGGCAGCTTATGCTGTGGTGTTCAATGTGTGCAGCTTCGGACAATATGCTCTGCAAGCGGAGAAAGCCTTCACCTTGCTTTCAGCGGCCATCATTCTTACCCCGGCTCTCTTATTGGCCGGTGTGCTGGCCTTACATTACATAGGGCACATGACGCTTCTCACCGTCATTGTCGCTTTCATTTCGTCGTGGCTGCTCGCTGGAATCCCAGTGTGGGTGTCCTTGTACAGCAGGTTCCGGACGGCAAGGCCGCGTTGTCGCGATGCGTGGCGAGTCGGCATTCACAATGTCCGGATTGGTTGGACTGTGGTAGCGGCACTACTCTTAACCAATATAGCGCTATCTCTCGATCGCATTGTGGTGAGCATCAGCTACAGTATCCGTGACTTCGCGATATATAGTCTGGCCGCAACGGCCCTTGCCGTAGTAAATACGATAATCTTTTCGATCTCAAGGGTGGTATTCCCGTATGTTTCCGACCGTATTGGGCAGGAACGGCGAATTGAGGGCTACTGGTTGGGCGAAGCCGTATTGGTTGCGATGTGGGCGGTTGGTCTAGTCGGGTATTTTCCATTGCATTGGCTGATCACACGTCTACTGCCAAGCTATGTCCCCAGCCTACCTGTGCTCCGACTACTGATGCTCGGAACTGGCTTTACAGCAGTGATTCACATTCTTCAGTCAAACTATCTTCGAAGCTCACTACGACTGGGACGACTGCTTTTTGGCTGTTGCGTAGGGTTAATTGCTGCCCTGATTCTTCTCGACCTCGCTCGTCGCACAGGCAGGCTCTCAATGATGCCGCTTGCCATGTTAGGTGCTCTCGCGATCTGGTGGGCGCTGAATGAGAACTCGCTAAGATTGGTAACCAGAGGAAGCTATAAGAATATAAGCCGGACTGCTATCGCGTACGGTACCTGCGCGACATGGTTTGCGCTTTGCTCATCTTGGAACAATCTTAGAACAGGTGCGTGCGCCTACTTGCCTCTCGCGACCGTACTCATATTCGTCTTGTACGGCTCCGTGTTGCGTTCCTCGGCGAAATTGGTAGATTGGCGGATGAATCGATGGTCTATGGACAATTTATTCGAGTAATTCGGCGGTAAAGCGTTAAATGAACACCCACTTTGGTCGCGGACCGGTGACGGTAGGTATGACGAACAACCACACAGACAATCGTATTCTGACGGGGGAGCACTTTTGTTCTGCGCTCGAAACTAAAGTTCGCCGGCCAGAGACAGAAGTAGACAGGTCGAAACGCCCGCTGCGTATTGCTTTTTTTGGGTCCCGAGGAATTCCACATACCTACGGAGGTGCGGAAGCCTTTCTGGAGGAGTTGGCTCCGCGGCTGGCCGACCGCGGGCATGATGTGATCGTGTATTGCAGAAACAGTTTATTCCCGGAAAAGCGCCCGACATACCGGGGGGTGCGTCTCATCTATCTGCCCAGCATCGAGACGAAGATATTGGGAACCCCGACGCACACGTTAGCCTGTATGGTTGACGTTTTGTTTCGGAAAACCGACGTGTTTCTGGTCATAAATATCGTGAATGGGTTTCATTGTTTGATTCCAAGGCTCTTTGGCAGGGCCTTTGCGATCAACGTTGATGGTCTAGACTGGAAACGGGGCAAGTGGGGAAGGTTTGCGCGGAAGTACTTTTTCCTAAACGCAAAATATATCGGACGTATTTGCCCGAATGGCGTGATCACCGATGCCACCGAAATGCAGCGCATCTACTGGGAAGAATTCGGAACCCGAGCGGCAAATATTGCCTACGGAGCCAATATTGAGAGTTCAGAGCATCCTGAAGTTGTGCGTCAATATGGACTGGAACCTCACCAGTACTACCTAATCGCGAGCCGAATGGTCCCCGAAAATAATCCAGACCTAATCATTAAGGCCTTTGAACGACTGCGTACCAACAAGTTACTGGCTGTCGCCGGGGGCGTAAATTACCGTAGCGAGTTTGTGAAGTCGCTAAAGCAGACTACAGATCCGCGGATCAGATTTCTTGGACATGTGGGCAATGCAGATCATGTGAAGGAATTGCATTGCAATGCCTACGCTTACGTTCACGGACACAGTCTGGGAGGTACGAATCCCTCGCTTGTCAAGGCATTGGGGTATGGAAACTGTGTAGTGGCATTGAACACGCCGTTCAACAATGAGGTTCTTCACGGAAGTGGCGTCACGTTTGACCGGGATGTCGAGGACCTATTTCATAAATTGCAATACGTCGAGGATCATCCTGAGACTGTTGAGGAGTTGCGAAAACGAGCTCCTCAACGCATTCGTGAAGCCTATACCTGGGAGCACATTACCGATCAATACGAAACCTTCTTCTACGATCTCATCTCCCTTCGAGCAAAGACGCCGAATTCCGTCACGCAGGGATCCGAAGTCTGCAGAGCTGAGTAGCCATTATGGAAATTCGAATTGACTCGCGTCATCTGAATGACGTTGTAGTAATCATCCCTGATATTTTTCAGGACAACCGGGGCTTCTTCATGGAGACCTTTCGCAGTGACCAGTTCGCGGCGTTGGGTCTGCCAACCGAATTTGTTCAGGATAATCATTCGCGCTCATCCAAGGGAACGATTCGGGGGCTACACTTCCAGTGGGATCCTCCAATGGGAAAGCTAATGCGGGTGACGGCAGGGACTGCTTACCTGGTCGCCCTAGACATTCGGAAGCAGTCGCCGACATTGGGGAAATGGGTTGGTGTTTACGCTTCGGCGGAAAACCGCAGGCAAATCTGGGCACCGGCCGGTTTCGCGCGTGGCTTCTGCGCTGTCTCTGAAACGGTCGAAATCCAATATAAGTGTACCGGGATATACAACAGCAAGGCGGAATCCGCAATTCTGTGGAATGACCCCGTGGTCGGAATCGATTGGCCGATCACAGATCCACTGGTGTCTCAAAGAGATCAACAAGCGCTGAAGCTCTCAGAGTGGCTATTGTGTCCTGAGGCGGACTTTTTTCAGTACTCAGAACGAATGCAAACTTTGCTGAAGACATAAGAGGAGACGACATGAAAGTGTTAATCGCAGGAGGGGCGGGCTATCTCGGATGTGTGCTTATTCCAAGACTACTGGAGCGTGGCTACAAGGTAGATGTCGTAGACCTCTTTTGGTTCGGTAACCATCTCCCACGTCAGGTCACGGTCATCCATAAGGATATCTTTAGTTTAGGAGTGGACGATTTGGAGCCCTATGATCAAGTGGTATTCCTGGCCGGGCTATCCAATGACCCGATGGCAGAGTACTCACCTAGCAAGAACTTCATATTCAATGCAGCCGCTCCCGCCTACTTGGCGTATATCGCGAAGCGCGCAGGTGTAAAACGGTATGTGTACGCTTCTTCCTGTTCGGTCTACGGTTATACCGAGAATGAGTTGTACGACGAGAGCCGCCCTGTGGCCTCAAGTTATCCCTACGGAATCTCGAAGCTTCAAGGAGAACAAGCGGTGCTGCAGTTGGGCAGCGAACAGTTTTCGGTCATCTCCCTTCGAAAAGGGACGATTTCTGGTTATAGTCCTCGAATGCGGCTGGATCTCATTATCAACACGATGTTTAAGGCGGCTATGCGAGAGGGCAAGATTACGGTTAACAATCCCTCAATTTGGAGGCCAATACTCTCGATCGAGGACGCTGCGACTGCATATATTCGTGCTCTCGAGGCGAATTACAGCTTGTCTGGGGTATTCAACATCGCGTCGGCCAACTACACGGTCGGAGAGGTTGGCGATCTAGTGAAGAAGGCGATTGAAGAAAAAAGCAACAAGCACATCAGCCTTGAAATCAAACACATTGAAGATTTTCGAAACTACAAGGTTGATACACAACGTGCGGCAAACATCTTGAGCTTCCATCCAACTGGAGACGTGAGGTCGATTGTGAATTCGTTGATGGACAATGTCTCAAAGTTTTCCGATTGGGACAACCCCGTGTATTCCAACATACAGACGTTCAAAGAACTGGATAATGGTATCGAGGTGCAGGCAATGGCGGTCGCGTCATGAAAGCAGCAGTTATCGGAGCAACGGGTCAGTTAGGAAGTGATGTTACACGCGCGATGACTGGATCTGGGCACGAAGTCATAGGCCTGACGCATGAGGATATCGAGATATATGACATAAACTCTGTAAGAGGTGTCATAGAACGCCTGCGACCGTCAGTCGTCGTAAACACCGCGGCTATGCACAATGTAGAGAAGTGTGAAGCTGATCCAGAAAGGGCATATCGAGTGAACGCGATCGGCACTCGAAACCTGGCAAGCGTAACCCAGGAGATGGATTGCGTGCTCGTGCACATTAGCACCGACTACGTTTTTGATGGAAAAAAGTCGGACCCCTATGTCGAGGGAGATGAGCCTTTACCGCTGAACGTTTATGGGAATAGCAAGCTAGCTGGAGAATGCTTTGCCAGGACACTCAATCCAAGACATTTTGTGATTCGGACATCGGCGTTGTACGGCGTTTCGCCCTGTCGGGCGAAGGGAGGTTTAAACTTTGTTGATCTTATGTTGAAACTGGCCCGGGAACGTGGCCAAATGCGCGTTGTGGACGCGGAGACGGTTAGCCCAACGGCAACGGCAGAACTTGCCGTTCAGATCAATGAGTTGGTTAAGACCGACGCCTATGGACTCTACCATGCTACTTCAGAAGGCAGTTGCTCGTGGTATGAGTTCGCTCGAGCAATCTTGTCAACAGCTGGGCTCAAGGCAAGAGTTGATATTGCATCTCCGAATGAATTTCCGGCGAAGGTTCCCCGCCCACAGTATTCTGTGCTCGAGAATTCAGCCTTGAAAAAGGTCGGACTAAACCGCTTAAGTCATTGGCAATTCGGGCTCCTGCGATACCTGGAGCAAATTGAAAGATTCGCAGTTGCGTAACACCCATGTCATTGAGTTTAGAAGAAGAACTGGGAACGGCTATCGTCCACTCTCCCTGCTGGGAAAATAGGTTTTGGGCTATCAGCAAGCGGGCCTTGGATGTCATCGCCTCAGCGCTGTTGCTTGTTTTACTGTCACCCGTATTTTTCGTGCTGAGTCTGCTCGTGAAGCTGACATCGCCTGGACCAGCACTCTACGAGTGGAAAGTCGTGGGCCAGAACGGTCGTTCATTTTCCAGCTACAAATTTCGCTCGATGGTGGTAGAAGCAGATCAGCTTAAGGCCTCACTACTGGCGACAAACGAGATGACCGGGCCGGTGTTCAAGCTTACGCGCGATCCGCGAATCACTCGGGTGGGAGCATGGATGCGGCGCTACAGCTTGGACGAGTTACCTCAGCTTTATAGCGTTCTAATTGGAGACATGTCTCTAGTCGGACCACGTCCGCCGCTTCAAAGCGAGTACAAGCAGTTTACGGAATATCAAAAGCAAAAAGTTGCGGTCAAGCCCGGTATCACGTGTCTTTGGCAGGTCAGCGGGCGGAATAAAATCCGCGACTTCGATGCATGGGTATCTCTCGATCTGCAATACATCCAGAATTGGTCGTTATGGCTCGACTTAACCATTCTAGCTAAGACTGTTGTTGCCGTTGTGTCAGGGTCCGGCAAATAGTCAGTTCTACTCTTTCCAGGAGACAACATGCGAGTTCTCATAACCGGGGGGGCTGGTTTTATTGGCGGTCACCTTGTAGATCGGTTCTTGGCTGATGGATTTCATGTCCGTGTTCTCGATTCTCTCGATCCGAAAATTCATCCATACGGCGAACCGCCATGGCTCTCGCCGCAGGCCGAGTTCATCCAGGGTGACGTCACTGACCGCGAGACACTGCTCAACGCTCTTAAGGGTGTAGATATCGTGTCGCATCAAGCCGCATATCAGGACTACATGCCTGATTTCTCCCACTTCATCGATGTCAATGTTACGGGAACTGCCCTATTGTATGAGCTGATTATTGAAAAGAAATTACCTGTCAAGAAAGTGATTGTAGCTTCCTCTCAGGCGGTATACGGCGAGGGCCAGTATGAATGCCCCGAACATGGCTTCCTGCTTCCAATGCCGCGCAGCATTTCACAACTGCAAGCTGGAATTTGGGAAGTGCAATGTCCGAAGTGTGGAGAGTACTGCCTCCCTCGAGTTTTGTGCGAAGAGCACAACAATCCTTATAACCAGTATGCAGTCTCCAAACTGGCTGAGGAGAAAGTGGCCCTGGGTCTTGGCTGGCTGCATGGTATTCCAACTGTGGCTCTCCGCTACTCCATCACGCAGGGACCACGTCAATCATTGTTCAATCACTATTCGGGCATCTGTCGGATTTTTGTTAGCCGGGCTATGCGGGGCGAACCGTTCATCATCTATGAAGACGGCAAACAGACTCGAGATTTCATACACATTCAAGATGTTGTCGATGCGAACATGCTTGTCCTCGAAAACAGAAATGCTGATTTTCAGGCGTTTAATGTTGGAAGTGGCCATGCAGTTTCCGTCCTGGAATACGCGCAAGCGGTCCGGAATAAGAGCGGACACGACGTGGATTTCCAAATCTCCGGGGAATATCGTCGCGGTGACAATCGGCACAGTATCTCCGCGATAGAAAAGTTATGTAGTTTAGGGTGGCAGCCTCGTCGCAATCTTTCCACTATTCTGGATGATTTTATCGCTTGGGTCGACGACATTGGAGGTATCCCTGACAAGATCGCCGACCCCTACTGGCAGATGAAAAAAGCTGGCGTTGTTGTTACTGTTGCCCACTGATGTTTCCAGCCACTTGTTATTGGAGAGCAATCAATGACTGCCTCGCCCACCAGTGGTAGAGCGCTACCTTTCAGCGCGCCATCGCCCGGGTCCGGTTCGCAACAATATTTCCGGATGTTTTCCGAAGTTCTCCACAACCTTCCTCACCACAGGATTGATGAAATCACAGACATCCTTTGGCAAGCCTACCAGCGGGATCGGGCATTGTTTGTGTTCGGAAACGGCGGAAGCGCCGCCTTGGCATCTCACAGCGCCTGCGACTTCGGCAAGGGAACGGTAATAAATGGCAACCGGCGCTTTCGTGTGATGTCCCTTACCGACAATGTACCCTTACTTACCGCCTGGGCAAATGACCATCACTATTCCGAAGTGTTTGCGGAACAACTACGGCCGTTTATCGGACACAATGATGTTGCCTTCGCGATTAGTGGAAGTGGGAACTCAGAGAATGTTCTCAGAGCTCTACAGATTGCGCGTGAAACGGGCGCACGAACCATCGGATTAACTGGTTTTCAAGGCGGCAAGATGAAATTCTTATGCGACGTTTGTGTGATCGTCCCCTCCGACTGTATGCAATTGATTGAGGACTATCACGTTGCGGTCACGCACGCGGTATTTATCTCTCTGCGGCACAAGATCGCAGAGGCCGCAGATCAGGCGGATGAAATACCGCACGAACCATGAATGGCTATCGTAAGTTTAGAAATTGGATGCTAGTCGGCGACTTACTCTGGCTGATTGTCAGCGTAAGTTTGGCTTGTCTTTTGCGTTATGGGCTAGCTTGGCGTTCGGAACCACGTTCCACCCTAGAAAGTTTCGGGCTAACCCTGCTCGGGAGCTGCGTGATCTGGCCTGCATTATCGCGCCTAGCCGATTTAGGCGGCGGCGGGCGCCAGGGATGGCGTGGTCCCGCGATAATTTCTCATCTAGGGCTCATGGTCGCCGTCATGATGTTTGTCCTTCTGACTGCGGCATATTTAGCCCGCATTTATTTTTCGCGTTTGGCGATCTGTTATTTTGGAATCCTATCCTTTCTGGGGTTTGTCGCAATTCGTTTTGCTGTGCGAGCAGCTTTAAGAACAAGGACGTATACGGATACTGCGCGCAAGATTTGTATCGTAGGCAGCGGGCCGGTAGCGCGCGAAACTGCAGCGCGGCTTGCCCAGCATCCCGAGATGCGTTGCAGAGTAATCGGATTTCTCGCTCCCGACGACACATCGCTCGACGTGTTCAGCAGTGGTGGCACGCCGACTTCAACTTATATTCCTGCAGCGGGAGTCCTGGACGCATTGCGGGCCCGGCAAGTTGAAGAAGTGGTGTTTGCCAACTGCAGGAATGGAGATCCACGGATTGCAGAATTAATGCAACAATGCGTGAAGCGCGGCATCGCCATCAGCATAATTCCGCAGCCCTATGAACTTTATTCGTCGGCTGTCGAACTTGTGGATCTTGACGGCATTCCTCTCGTTCGTTTACGAAGCTCTGTCAACAGTCATCGGCTTCTAGAGTCGAAGCGAGTTATGGACTTGGTCTTATGTGTTCCGCTCCTATTTATTGCTTTGCCGATCATTTGTGGCGTTGGACTCATTATCCGGCTGAACAAGGGCCGCGCCTTTTGCCGCGAAGAACGTTATGGATTGCGCGGTGAACGGTTCTGGCTCTACCGCTTAAACTCTTCCCGTAAAGAGACCAATCTGCCAAAACATGAGCGCATCCTGCAGCATCTTAGTATCACGGAACTCCCGCAACTCTTGAATGTAATGCGAGGAGAAATGAGTCTGGTGGGTCCACGTCCGGAAGGGATTGATAGAGTTCGTCATTACACGGACTGGCATTGGCAGCGTCTGAGTGTTAAGCCGGGCATTACAGGCTTGGCCCAAGTGCACGGACTGCGTGATCAGCATCCTTTAGAAGATAAAACTCGATACGATCTACAGTACATTCTGCACCGTTCGCTTTTTCAGGATGTGTCCTTGCTGCTTCAGACGATTTGGACATTGATGATCCGACTGGGGCATCTCCACGGATTTGTCCGGTACTCGCCAACATCCCTCGAAGATAACCGAGCAGCTTCGAAATCTGCTGCAGCTTGAACCAGGTCGAGGAATGACCTTTATGCTGATCGTCCGCAGTCCGGTTCGCATTAGTTTCGGAGGTGGCGGCACCGACTTACCCGCGTATTACGAGCAGTTTGGCGGTGCTGTTCTTAGTGTTGCTATCAACAAGTATTTCTATACGATTCTTGGCAAGCGAATCGACGATCGCATTCAGATCATCTCCTCGGACCTGCGGGTGTTCGAGAGTCTGCACGATTTATCTGCAATGCAGGGGGCAAAAAGTCCACTCGAAATACCCATTGCAGTTCTGAAACATTTGGATTTCAAGTTTCCGGTCGACCTCTTCCTGGCTTCTGAGATTCACCCTGGTACTGGACTCGGTTCTTCCGCCAGCGTCTGCGTCAACCTGCTCAAAACACTCACCACCTATCTCCACCGTCCCATCTCAAAATATGACTTGGCGGAAGAGTCGTTCCATGTTGCTCGAAACATTCTGGGCCGAAACATAGGCAAACAAGACGAATATGCCGCTGCATTTGGCGGACTCAATTACATCAGCTTCGGTCCAGATGGACGAGTCTCCGTCGACCCTCTAAAAGTCTCACCTGATTTCGCCCAGGAACTCCAACTGCACCTCATGCTGTTTTTTACTGGCGAAGCGCATCATTCCTGGAGCATTCTGAAGGAGCAGGAAACCGCCACGCGCGAGCGCAGGGGTCCCGCCGTCGATGCCCTTCACGAGGTCAAAGCTCTCGGCGCGAAAATGCGCAACGCCCTTCTGGAGGAGGACCTTGATCATTTCGCCCAGTTTCTTCATCTCGCCTGGATGGCTAAGCGTCGGGTTTCAGCTAGAATCTCGGATGCCCGCATTGACCGCTTGTACGACTTGGCTCGCCAGCATGGCGCTTTGGGCGGCAAGATAACAGGGGCAGGTGGTGGTGGCTTTCTCCTGCTCTTTTGCCCGTCCGATCGTCACTCGGCGGTCAGAAATGCTTTCCGAGAGCAGGGTCTGCAGGAAATGAAGTTCGCCTTCGATATGCAAGGTGCCCACGTGCTTGTGGACGATCCTTTCATCGACGGGGATGAGCGGGGGGGGCATCGCTGGGTTTTTATTCCCAATGAGACCATCGGGGTCTAACAGACCGGCCGCCCAGGAACGTGGCCGCTTGAGGAACGGGAATCAAATTCGTGGCGTGGTTTTCGATATGGACGGCGTCATCGTTGATAGCCATCCCTCTCACCGCACCGCTTGGAAGCAATTTCTCAATAGCCTTGGGCGTCCCACAAGCGACGGCGAAATCGACTTTATTCTCGATGGACGGAAGCGCGAAGAAATACTTCGCCATTTCCTGGGAGAAGAATTGTCGCTTGAGGAAATCCACGACTATGGAAATCGAAAGGATCAGATGCTGCGCGAGTTGGGAACTCGGCCGCAGCCGATCGGCGGTGCTATCGAGTTTCTCTTCCAACTCCGGAGGACCAATGTTGCCATGGGCCTGGCCACTTCTGCGGCACGAAATCGCACAGAGGCTACGTTATGCGAGTTAGGCATAAAGAATTATTTTGATACCATCGTTACTGGGGATGACGTCTCTATCGGCAAGCCTGATCCCAGTATTTATCGTCTGGCGGCCGCGCGTCTTCACGAGAATCCATCACAACTCTTAGCCTTTGAAGATGCCTTTTCCGGCGTGCAAGCGGCCCTATGCGCCGGATTTCGCTGCATAGGGGTCGCAACTGGCGGGCGAGTAGAAGAGTTGCGTGCGGCGGGAGCGGAGGTCGTAATTTCTAACTTTATCTCGCTGAGCCCTTCAGATCTCCTCGGCTCTACTTGCCTATTGACGTGAGCGGCATTTTCAGGTTTTCCCTTTTAATGCGTACAACCTCTGAAGAAACGTCTTTGAAACCTATGCAATCAAACCTCGGCTCCGCCCGAAGTTCCTTCAGCTTACGGTCGTCGTTCCCCTATCTGCTTCAGGTTCTTAGTATCATTGGTACCCATCCACTTCTTTTTCGCTTTCGAGCGGTGGCAGATCTTGGTGCTGACCTCCATCTTGCAACCTGCTTCCCCCCGTTGTAGTCCCGCCTACGGCTCCCGCAAAACATACGCGGTCTGTTGTTCGGTGAATTCTCACTTTTTCATCGAGTCATGCGCGGTAGATTGGCATACCCAACTTACCGGACTTCTCTCACGCGGGTTGGCCCAGATTCTTGGCAAGAGACCAACTGCATCGCAACCTGTGGCAGGTCCCATTTGCATAATTCCGTGAAGACTCCCGTATGTCTCGTTATCACAATCCACTCGCTGGAGTGCCTTTCCTCGATCGGCGTTGTGCACGAACAATGGAATAGCGTGCGGCCGCGAGACTCCCTTACCAGGTCAGAATCGTTTTGAAACTAACTATGAAAACCACCGTAAAGCTTTTCGTCATGCTCCTGCTCTCAGTGGGGAGCCAAATACCTCTCAGCGCCTCGCAGTGCACGCAAAGCGCTAACTCTTGTATGCCGGCTTTGTCACGCTCAGGTACTCTTCGTGAAACCCAGTGTCCTGCTTCAGATCTTGAACTAGCTCCCGCACTTGGACTTACCTACAGTGTTTATATAAGTCCGCCTGAGGAGATTACTCGGGCCCACGGCGCTCACAAAGTGCTCTTCGACATACGCGGTCGTTTTGTCCCCTCGTTACCGGTAATCGTTCCATTTGTCAAGAACTACCTAAAGCCCCTCAACTGCGCAGCAATGCTGGATGGAGCGCCCTCATCGGTGCGGAACGAAGAGATAGCCACCCAGTTTGGCCAAGAGTCGACAGAAAGCTTACAGCAAGACGAAAAGAGTCGTGGAGCAACTTCGCAAGACAGTGCGGACCTCATATTTGCTGATAGTTTCCCGGGGGGCGTACCTGCCGCAGTCGCCGCATGCCCTAGTCAAGGATGCGTAATCTTTGCCACATCTCCGCGAGTAAATCGCAATCTCGGCCAGATCGACCCCAAAGCCAAAGCCATTACAATCTATCTTGGACCATACAACTTCACAGTGGATAAGATAACCTTGCGAAAATCCCTCAAAATTGTTGGCATGGGCGCTTCCGGTGGAAAGTCGGGCTCCGTTCCTTGCCGTGTTGAACCGTGTAACGGCACGGCTTTGCATTCCGTTAACCCTAGCAATGCAGTTTTTGTCATCCCACAGCTAGACAATACTGCTGCCACTAACGTTTCACTCTCTGGTTTCCGGGTGTACGGAGCAGCGGGGAACACCGACCAAGATGCCTTTTTCGTCGATGCAAGCTTATTGTTTAACTCTGGGCTGTGGTACTCAACCTTAGAGGATATTCAGATATTTGACTTTGCTGGAGTTGGGATTCATCTTCGTGGACCCAATGGGAATTTTGGGGCGTCAAATCAATGGCTTCGTTTTAACAATGTGGACGTGTTCCGAGCGGGCGCAGGCGAGGCCCTCAGAATTGAGGGCGCTAATTTTCAGTTACACTTTACAGATTGTGAATTTGATGGTCCAGGGATAGGCATGGGAACTAATATCTTCATCGGCGGCTATACTGGCAATAATTACGCATGGCCATTTGATATCACCTTTCGGGGCTTAGTTACGCAAGGCGCGGCGTCCGCTGTACAGGTCGATGGCGGGTCAACAATCTCATTCCATACTGCGCATTTCGAGAAACTCTGGGGGGGGATTCAGATAACCCTCAGCAATAATACTGTTACCCAGGGTGTTAATATTGAGGACAGTGAGTTCTTCGGCGATGTCGGAGTAAACGGTGGCAGTGGGTATCTGTTAAATGTTGCGACAAGTTATGTGTTCGGTATTCGCTTTGTACATAACCAAATCTATGGGTTTCCTGATTCAGTAATCAGTAGCACTAATCTCGCCCAAGTGGTCTATCGTGATAATTTTTACAACGCCATTTATTTCGGAGGGCCTAACGTCCCGCCTACCTCGGGAATCACGACCCAACTATCACCAAGCTCGACGCTCAACATAGGTGGAGCTCACTCAATCGGGTTGAATTCGTCGACTACCCCAATTGCGATAATTCAGAGCACCCTCGGCCCCGGAGAAATGGTGACGCTGTTCATGTTAGGTGGAACAGCTACATTCGCTTCGGGGGGCAACATTGCACTTATGGGGCTTGACCAACTAACGATAGACGGGTCGATAACATTTGTCCGAAACGACCTAACTGGAAGTTTGCAATGGACGCCCGTGTCGCAGTGGAGCCCGAATCAGACTGGCAGCTCGGCAGTTTCAAATGGCTCACATAATCTCGGCCCACAGTGATTTCGACGGAACTGATAGCCGTAAACGTTAATCGTGCTCGATTACTATTTCGGACGACGATAGGACGACGTAAGCCGCTAAGACGTGTCCAACCCTTGAAACCCCGAATCACCATGCCCGTGCTAACGCGATCACACAGACCGAATCGGCCAAAAGCCTATCCGCCCAAGCCTTCCTCGCGATACAGTTGGGGGTTAGCCGGATTCTTTGCCCGGCCAACATCGCCGCCAGTCGTCGATACCTGAACGCATCCGCTTCGCAGCCAGTCGTTTCGCCTGCTCTCCTACTCTAACGATACTTAGGTAACGCTAGGGAACTATTGATTCCACGTGATCCCTGGATACAGGCTCGGCATACGGAACCCACGATACGCGTTCTCGGCGTTAATGGTCATCTGCCACACGGTCTGCGGATTTTCTGTTTGAGTTACTTCCAGGATCAGCGACGAGGTTGTATTCCACGGCTCGGAGCTGTCAAACTCGACGTCTCCGTTACTTAAAGTCCCGATACTTCCTCCCCAAAACGAGAAGAAACCAGGTAGATCTTGCCACAGCAACGTGGCCACGTTCGTAGTTTCGTCGATATTGAAGATCGTCGCTCGGCTGTAGCAAGCCGGTGCCATAGGCGAGCTTCCGCACTCAACTCCGTCGGCGTACACGCGAAGGTTTCCATCATCATAAATGGCCATCGTGCTTTGAGTTCCGTTCACGCTCAATATGTTCGGATAATGTTGACCGTAGAACCATTGACTCGGATCGCCTCCGGTAATCGCGAAATCCCCATCTTCGCCGAGCTTCCAGAGAATATTGCCCGAACCATTGCCATTTGCATAATCGAGCTTCAGAATCCAGCTCTGGTTTCGCATCGATAGCAGCAGGTTGCCATCAGCGGTGTAAACAAGTGCGTTGCTGTGCGTCCAGTCGGGAAGTCCCTCGGGAGCTCGGTTGACGTCGAGATAATCGAAGGCTGACCATGACCACACCGTGTTGCCTGCGGTGTCGATGTCCACAACAACATCGCCCAACACAGCGATTGTTCCGGGATATCCCGGTAAATCCGTGTAGTTCTGTGCGACCTGGCCAATCGTGATCCAGTGTCCATTCGGCAGTACGAGTACGTCATGGCTGAAGTTAATGATCGTTAAGGAGCGGCCGATCGCCTGCAGAGACTGGTTCACTTGATTGAGGGAGACATCGCGGATCGTGTTCCCAGCCAAATCGATCTCGAGCAGATCACTTTCAACGTTCAGAATGAAGTGGCCGTTAGGTAAGAGCTTGATTGGAATTGCGCCCCTCGGGTAATACCAGATGATGTTTCCCTGCAGGTCTGTAACAAAAGTCGCCAACACGTTCGTACCGGCAACGGAGTTCACCAATTCCACTCCGGGTGCCGGTGGCAATCCTGGATTGGGCTGCGTGACGCTGATGCCTGGCAGCGTAAGCGCCGCCGGCAGGGCTCCTGTCGTGAATGTGTGGTCCTGATCCACCCACGTGTCGCCATCAGGCCAGACCACGTGCGCCCGCATGTGGTAGGTCGTAGAAGGCTTCATTCCCGCGACGAGAATCGGCAATGCGAACCCATTCTGGGCTGGGCTCACCGTGGAGGTCTGCCGACCATAGCTTACGGTTGGACCAAACTCGACCCAGCCTTGCGAGGCGGCGGGACGTGCCGCTGAAGGAATGACTTCATATTGAGCGACGAGAGGGTTCTGCGTGGCGGTGACTTTGGAATAGATTGCCGATCCGCAGCCGACCGTGATCATTGTGGAAAAAATAGAAAAAAGGAGTAACCCGGACCGAGTAGCTCGACTCTTCCGCAGGCTCATTCATCCCCCTGTGCACGCCCTATGCACAGCCCCTCGCCACCACACTAGCTTTGATAAGTTGGGAGATTTTGGCACGCCATCGCAGTGCCGTCAACTGGTTTCTTACTCAGTAGTGCCGCAGTTTGAGATTTCAATTCGGGGTCTGGACTGGTCGATATTCACGCTCATAACACCCACTTCTGACTAACCTAAGAACCTGTCGGGACTCTGCTGCGATTCAGCCATCGCTAACGTTGAACCTCGCAAGATAGCGAAGCCCACATCGTCCATAAAAAACCACCCGTCCCTCGCGCTGCAACTAAGTTGGTGGAGACATCACCTCATCGTCTAACGAAGCGTTTTTCATCTCCTTGCTGGTGTATTTTCCGAACTGCCCGGCTACCAGCCATGCGCGCGCAAGACGTGAGGAAGGAAGCAAACACTTTCGCATGCTCTTAACACCAGTTTAGGCTATTTCCAACAGCGAAATTCGTACTCTTTCTTCACTGACAATTCCGTGAGGACGCACCTGAACATTGACGAGAATAATGCTCAATCCACACTCCAGTCGCCGGGCGAATCTTTGCACTCCAATCTTGAATAAGGACAGGAAGAGGTACTTTGAGAGTTTCGATACGAGCATTCTGACGATTACGACGAATTCGCGCAGGATCAGGCTGTCACCGATTCGTTCCTCAGTCCGGCTTCACAACTCTGCATCGTGAACTCGCGTGTTCAGGAAATAAGCAATTTCAAAGAGATTCGACATCCGTATCCAAAAAGTGAAGAGATGATTGCACACGTGGAGCACCTGCACGAGAAATGTGTCCTGATCGCACAGGGCAGGGAACGTCAAGCCGTCCCAGTGCTTGGTGATTACGTGGTCGAGGGAGAACAGACAGGGAATTTGCGGCACTTGATGCATTTCTCTGTCCCACATATCTGTATGTAACTCGACTGCATGGGGTGCTCGTGGCCAAACTGCTCTGCACTGCGAGACGGTTTTGCTCCAGGAATGACAAAAATCTCCTCAACGCTGGAACGAGATTCTTTCGAGACGATCCGGCTTCGAGCAGCAACCGGCGCGCTGCGGGCAGTGACTTGTCTTCCACCAAGTAATCGAAGTCCCCTTGATGCCGCAGCGGGGCATACGGACAGTACTCAGGAACTAGCGAAAAACCTTTTACGGCTGCGTACCAGATCCCCGCATCATTAAATTTCTTGTTGATCGTGCCGAACTGTTGTGACATGTCCTCAACCCGAAGCCGGTTGGCCTCAAGATTCTGTTGTAGGCGGCTTGCGACCGAATCAGGGATCGCATCGACGGCTTTCACATCCTTTAGTTTTGGAATAAGTAGACGGCTAAACCTGAATGGTCGGGCCAGAAGAGAACTCGTTCCCATTGGCGTGGCGGCGTGGCGTGAATCGTTGCATCGCTCTGAAATGTTGGTGGCAGTCGTTGACCGAAAAACTCAAGAACTGGACAATCGTCTCTGCCGCAGCCTGACTCATGATTCGACCTCACTTAGCGCCACGAAACTTTGTGGCCTCGTACGGCCTTGACCTCGCACATCCAGTCATCGACTGGAGAATCAGGCCCTCGGAAGCGGCAAATAAAGACGGTGGGTGTCGGGCACTTCTAGAAAGATCATCCGCCGACATCTGACGTCGCCGGTTCAGCAAAGAGTAGAAACTGAAATATGACGGGTAAGCGTAACAATCGCAGTTCCGAGATGTGTCCCAGTTTTGTCAAAATTCTGCAACTCCCTGATCCCTATCTTGTCGCGTAAAGCAGCGACGATGGATTTCCTCGTGGCATAGTTTACAAAGTGTGATCAGGTTCAGTTCAGAGTCGGAGCCGCTTCGACTTCGGAATTCCTGATGATGAACCTCTAGATTCGACATCGAGCCGCAGGATTGACAGCGCCAGGCATCGCGTCGGGAAACTTGCTGACGCAATTTCTCATAGGCTTCGGCTTTGAGCCCCAGCCGTGCCTGTTTCGGCCGAATGTTGTTCATGAGGACTTGGGTAGGATCGACTCGAAAAATGTCTGCTTTTGCTGTTCCGGCAGCAGTCGAAAGAACCTCTTCATCGAGAACAGCAGGGTTTCCGGGTCGCCGTTGTCCAGGTTGACTCCCGCCAGGAAGTCCGCGCAGATCATCTCGAGGCAGTACCCCCGTGAGCGATCACTGCCCAGCATCAGCGCCGCCATTTCGATCGCGCGGTCGATCACTGGGATTTGGCTTTGGTACAGCTTGAAGTACACGATCTCCCACGGTTCCGTTTCCTTGCCCGTCAGTTCCCTTTCGACCGCTACCCGCAACTGATCCACCGGCAATTCCCGGGCTCTGTGCAACCAGATTGCACTTTTGAAGTGCTTCTTCTCCTTCTTGGCCAGTTTCGCCAGTTCCAGCCCTTTCGCCCATCCCACTTCCTTCAGTTCCTTTCTCACTTCCGGCGGCAAGTTCTCGTGAATGGACATCAGATAGTACGCTTTCCGCCGCGACCCGCGAAATCGCCTCTCTAGAAACTCGTCGAACGACTTCACGCTCTCGACCCGCCAGTACTGCCCCGCCCGCACTTCCACAAATAGCGCCCGAGTTCGACGAACTTCGTGTCGCGCTCGGCTTCCCTTCTCTGCTCCCAGGCCAGAATCTCGTCGATCTTCGCCAGCACAAACTTGGCGCGCTCGCGATTGAGTTTCGGAGGCATGGGAGGATCGTTAGTAATTAAGCTCGTCAAGCCAACCAAGACTCTCTGCTCCAGGACGGCGAACCAAGTTCATATCAACAATCGGCTGCTGGCCCAGGCACAGGCCCACAAACGGACAGCTGCTGCACGGATTTTGGGGAAAGCGAATGCCGCTATGCGGCAGAAACTCGGCCGCTTCGATTCTGCTAATCGTATCCCCGACCAGCCGACCAAATTCCTCACGTTGCGCGTCGCTGATCGTGGTTTGCAGGTACTGGACTTCCGCCATTTTCTTGCGGACAAACACGACCTCAGCCACTTCCGAAATCCCGGTGATCCAGGAATAGCAGACGAGTTGCGGATCGAGTGACAGCACACCTGCAGGCTCTTCGGAATATCGTGCCGAAGAGGTTTTCCACTCTAGCAGACAACGCTTTCCGTCGAGAGTCCCGATAGCATCGATGTAGGCAACGAATTCGTTGCGTCCGATCGGGTGCGTGAACTTGATCTGCAAATTGCGGCGCGGCCGCGGCACCCGTACCCGATCGTCCTGGCAGAACCGCGTCAACAGCATGATTCCCTGCTCGAGCATCCGATCCCAGGTGTCGTGATTCGAAAAATGCAGCTCCTGATCTTTGCAGGCGGACCATTCACGAAACAGCACCTCACCCGGATCTTCTCTCCGGAAATA
>JASHQK010000258.1 GCA_030039195.1 Candidatus Sulfotelmatobacter sp. | reverse complement strand
GGAGGCCGAAGGCCTGCCCGTCCATCGAAAAGTCCACAAGAAACAGGCCTCGGTCTTCGCTTATAAACAGGAAATCGACGCCTGGTGGAACAGCGACTGTCAACGCCTAGAGCCACATGAACGGCCAACCACTCGCAAACGAGCCCTACCATGGTTGCTCGCTGGCCTTATAGGCGCAGGCGTTCTCGTTCTCGGCGCTCTAAAAACTAACAGTCTGCTCCACGTGCGATGGGCCCGTAATCAGGCGCTGCCGCAATTAGCGCGTCTGCTTGACCAAGGAAAAGTCGATCAAGCCTTTCGCCTAATGCTGGAGGCTGAGCGGTACATCCCAAACGATCCCTTGCTTGAGCGCTTGGTGCGGGATTTCACTGTCCCTGTTTCGTTGCAGACAGTTCCTCCGGGTGCTGAGATCTATATGAGGACGTATTCGGCCCCCGAGGAAGAGTGGACGTTTCTAGGAAAGTCGCCCATAAGCAATTTACGAATTCCCTGGAATTATTTCAGGTGGAAAATTGCGAAGCCAGGATACGGGACTATTGAGGCCGCTTCTATGACTGGCCCCAACGTAGCTCTGAGCTTCCTGCTCGATGATGCCGCCTCCATCCCCCCGGGGATGGTGCACGTTCCAGGAGGAACGTTTCAGTTCCGCAGTGCCGACCCCGTCGAGCTTGCGCCTTACTGGCTTGACAAATACGAGGTTAGCAACCGGGGATTCGCGGAGTTCGTCAACCGAGGCGGATACCAGAATCAGACGTACTGGAAGCACGAATTTGTCCGCGATGGTCGCGCTCTATTGTGGGAAGAGGCAATGACTCAATTTAGAGATTCCACCGGACAGCCCGGGCCCTCAACCTGGGAACTGGGATCTTACCCGGAAGGCCAAGCCGATTTCCCTGTTAGCGGCGTCAGTTGGTACGAAGCGGAGGCTTATTGCGAGTCTCTAGGCAAGAGCCTCCCGACCATCTATCACTGGTATAAAGCCGCGGGCTTGGGAATTGACTCCGACATACTGCACTTTAGCAATTTCCGTGGAAAAGGACCGGCTCGCGTTGGCGACGACCAGGGTCTCAGCCCCTACGGCACCTACGACATGGCTGGCAATGTGAAAGAGTGGACCTGGAATGCTTCCGGTCCCAAACGCTACATACTAGGGGGGGCTTGGAACGAGCCCAGCTATATGTTCGCCATTCAAGACGCTCAAGCACCGTTCAGCCGCTCTGCCACGTCAGGCTTCCGCTGCGCGAAATATGGGTCTCCTCTTCCGGCGAACCTCACCAGCGCCATCACAATCCTTGCGCGCGACTACACAAGAGAGAAAGCTGTCCCGGAATCTGTCTTCGCCCTTTACAAAAGCTTGTACTCGTATGATCACTCTGAGTTGGATTCGCGTTTGGAATCCGTGGACGAGTCCTCTGCCGATTGGAAAAGGGAGAAGGTCAGTTTTCGGGCGGCGTACGGTAACGAGCGCGTTACCGCATATCTGTTCCTGCCGCGCAACTCCCCGCCACCCTATTCTGTTGTTGTCTATTTCCCCGGAGTCTCCAGTTTTTTTCGGACGTCGAGCAGCACTATAAGTCCGGATAAGGCTTCGTTCGCTGTTAAGAGTGGGCGCGCCGTGCTCTATCCGATTTACACGGGAACATACGAACGCCGCATCAGCTCTCCAACGGTCCGCCAGACTTGGGATGAACTGGTTCAGCCAGGAGGTGCATGTCTTCCCGTGGGGCCTAACGCTGGACGAGATCTGGTTGTGCAGTGGGCTAAAGACATGCAGCGCGCCATTGACTATCTTGAAACTCGAAGAGACATCGATTCCCAGCGACTCGCCTTTTATGGCCTCAGTTTGGGTGCCGTCTGGGGACCTGTCATGACCGCCGTCGAGCCACGCTTCAAAGCAAGCGTGCTTGTTGCAGGAGGGCTCCCCTTTGAGAAACTGCCATCGGAAATCGAGCCTCTGAATTTCGCGCCGCGCGTAAAGATACCGACCCTCATGCTGAATGGCAGTGACGATTTCATGTATCCCGTGAACTCTTCGCAGCTTCCACTTTTTCGCGCCCTGGGCATCCCCGACGCGCAGAAACGCCATGTCCTCTTCGATTCCGGGCATGTTCCGCCCACGAACGCCGTCGTGAAAGAAAGCCTGGATTGGCTTGATCGCTACCTCGGACCGACGAAAGCCGCTATGGCGAGATGACACGGTGCGTGTCGCTCCACACGCAGATCGAGGCGTGTGTCGTCGAAAGAGTTGGAAATTGTCTCGGGCGACTCATGCAGTCGTCTGTTTTGGTCAGCATCCTGCATGCATTGCTGCTTATCTCAACAGGTGGTAGTGGAATCTACGCCTGCCCGATGAGCCAAACCGATACAACCAACTCTCGCGGCAGGATAGGTCCCCAGAAACGGCCATCGCGCCAAGTTTCTTGAGGGCCCAAATCGGTTTCGAAAAGCTGGCGCAGAGCCGACTTATCGATACAAAAAGGCCAGTTTCCGCTTAGCCAACAAACCTGAAAAATCTCACTTCGACGTATGGGGCAGCTCAAGCGTTGTTCCCAGACCGGCGTACAAATAACGATCTCCAAAAGCTTTTCTTAACGCCGTGAATGCGGGCTCGCCCGTGCAATGACCCGGTGCGACGAACTCCACTTTGAAGGTGTCGTGGAGGGCCGTGACGATCTTCTCAATGTCCGCATCGCTCGTTACCACCAGGTG
>JASHQK010000257.1 GCA_030039195.1 Candidatus Sulfotelmatobacter sp. | reverse complement strand
CGGAATGAAACCCTCCCTTCTCCCATGCCTCTTGCTGCTATGTTTTTCGAATATGTGCCTGGCGTCGGTTGTCGCGATCACTACAACTAAACTGCCCAATGGAACAGTTGACAAGCCTTTTTCTGCGGCGGTCGATGCCAGCGGCGGTTGTACGCCCTATAAATGGGCAGTGGTCGCGGGCGACCTGCCAAAAGGAATCTCAGACAAGGCATCCGGTAACACAGAAGCCTTGGACTTGTCAGGAACACCGACAGCCGCCGGGAGCTACTCGTTTACGATATCCGTGACGGGCTGTGGCGGACACGTTTCTGAGAAGTCATACAACCTGACCATACAAGCTACTGCGGACCACGTCGTCGATTTGAGCTGGAAAGCTTCCAAATCAAGCGACATCGCCGGTTATAACGTCTATCGCAGCCCCAACGGAAGCAGCTGGGCCAAGATCAACGTCAGCCTGGTGGCATCGACCATTTACGATGACTCGACCGTGACCAACGGGGACACATACTACTACGCCGTTACGGCCGTAGACCTGGAGGGCGCCGAGAGCAGCAAATCGGCAAGCGCGAAGGCGGAGGTGCCGTGAAGTTGAGGCGCTTTGCGAGACGTGCGCACAGCCCGGAGTCCTCAGCACGCGCGTTTTTCGCGTGATGGGGTGGAAAGCGGGAGCCTACGGCCGAAATCCTGAGCCGCAGGCGAAGGATCTTAAACGCCAGGATTCTAAAAGCTTATGGTGCGGCTGGAGCGATTCGAACGCCCGACCCTCTGCTTCGTAGGCAGATGCTCTATCCAACTGAGCTACAGCCGCACTGGTTTGATTTTAACATCATTACGGCGTGATGCTTTATCCCGCCGCTTGACATGTTCCCGCTGCACAATGGTCAGAAAAGTTTCGTAGGTGAGCCGTGGATATTTTTCTGCCAACCGGAAAGGGACCTTCTCCGGTGACAGATTCGGATTATCAGCCATGAAATCCTTAACAGTGTCGATGGTGCATTTCGTATTTGCGTCCTTCCAATCCATACAAATCATGGCGGCTACCGGGCGGTTTTTGACGATCTGGTTCGTAGCCAGACGCTCTATCCAACTGAGCTAAGGGCGCGGATGTCGCCGAGGAAGAAGCTGCGGCAAGAACGACTTCGCAATTATAGCGGATACGAGCACGGCGCGACGACACTATTTGCGGGCGGCAGCGCAATCAGAAATTCGGGTAGTGGCTCAATTTGAAATCGGATCTTCCCTTTGGTGCGTCATCCCGAGCGAAGCCGTTTTTCAGCGGAGCGAGGGATCTGGCGCGGAGCGCAACAGTAGTGCGCGCGCGAGATCCCTCCGCCCGGTGAGTCTGTCACGAAACGCGTGCCGTCCGCTGACGCGGACTCGGTCAATTCCGCTCTCAGGATTCCCGGCACTGCCGTGCCGGGCTTTCACTTGCCGCCGCTTCGCGGCTGTACATGATTCGTCCCACCATGCATGCTGGGCGGCGAGTTTCGTAACGGCCTCCCGCGGACGTTCGGGATAACGCAGAGGATTTCAGACCGAGCTACGCAGGAGCAGCGGGCTGCTCACTTTTTCATCGCGACCGTCAGCCCATCCCGGATGGGCAGAATTGTCGTATAGAAGTCCGGCGAATCGTAAAGTTTGCGGTTGAATTCGAGGATCGCCTTCGTCTTCGAATCTGTCGGAGTCTTCTCGGCAACGCGACCGCTCCACAGAACGTTGTCGGTGATGAACAGCCCGCCTTTGCGCAGACGCGGAGAAACCAGGCGCAGCACGCGCGGATAATCTTCTTTGTCAACGTCGTTGAAGATGACGTCGAACTCCTCTTTTTGCTCTGACAAGAACTCGAGTGCGTCGCCGGTGTGGAACGTGATCCGGTTCAAAACTCCGGCTCGCTGGAAGTATCCGCGGGCGCGCTCGGCGTTGTTGCGATCGCCGTCGGTATAGATAACCCGGCCTTTCTCTCCGACCGCCTGCGCCCACCAGATGGTTGAATATCCGATCGCCGATCCCAGTTCGAACACGGTTCGAGCCTGAATCATCAGGGCCAGTTGTTGCAGCACGCGAGCCACCGCCGGGCCCACGATCGGCACCCTGTGTTCGGTGGCATACTCTTCCATTTCGGCCAGCACCAGGTCGCGCTTGGGCAGCATGGCATAAAGGTAGTCGTCGACCGGACCGGCGGTTGTACAGTCGTAATGTCTCCAGCTTGGGGGAGACTGCTTCTTGCTTTGGGTCACGCGGTTCTCTTTCTTTTAGATTTCAAACGTGGGTTAAATGCAGTTCGCCGGCAACGGTTGCGCCCGGCTTCATCTCCATGACATCGACATCGGGAACCAGTTTCTGGAGCTGGCTCGGGCGCCCCGTCAGCACCGGGAAAGTTCCAAAATGCATAGGAATGAGAATTTTCGGCTGCAGAAGCTTGCAGGCATACGCCGCCTCCCGCGGACCCATGGTGTAGTGGTCGCCGATGGGCAGCATGACAATTTCCGGCGCATACAGTTCGCGAATGATCGCCATGTCGCCGAACACATTGGTATCGCCTGCATGATAGATTTTGACGCCATTCGAGAACTCCACGACATAGCCGCAGGCTTCGCCACCGTAAATGAGCTGGTCGCCATCCTGAATGCCGCAGGAGTGATCGGCGTGAACCATGGTGACTTTGATATCAGCGACGGTCTGGGTACCACCTTTGTTCATCTCGGCGACTTGTTTGGCGCCTTTCTTTCCCAGCCAGCGCGCCAGTTCGGGGATTCCGACTGCCACCGGATTGTGCTGCTTGATGATCTCGACAGCATCGCCGATGTGGTCTCCGTGTCCGTGCGTGCAGAGCAAAACGTCGACCCTATTCACGCTTTTCTCCGACTCCGGACACATGGGATTGTCCATGATCCAGGGATCGATAATGACGGTTTTGCCCGCGGGAGTTTCGATGCGAAACGTCGCGTGTCCTAACCAAGTCAGCTTTACGCCGTTCAGATTCATAACCATGCAACCTCGCGTTGGCAGTCAGTATTCAGCAGTCAGCCAAATCAAAATCTTTCACGCTGGAGCGAACCGTATAAAACCGAATGCTGAGTGCTGGATGCTGACTGCTGAGTGCTTTCTTTGCTCCCGCTAGTTT
>JASHQK010000256.1 GCA_030039195.1 Candidatus Sulfotelmatobacter sp. | reverse complement strand
GCCGAGGGCGCGAAGAAGATCCGCAGAGAACGCTTTATCTCTGCGCGCTCGGCGGAAGTTCTCGGCGAACTTTGCGTTCCAGAGCTTTCGCGGAGGTACCGCAGTCTGAATTACCGCGACGCCAACACTGCGTCCGGCTTCGTCGCGTGCGTACGCACGTTCCGTGGACTGCGCCAGTTCACCTGCGGGGCCATGGTCGCCGCATCGATCCGGTCGCGATATTTCACCGCGATGTTCATCAGCGAATCGAGCAATGAATCGGAGAGAAGGTGTGGTTTCAATCCGAGTTCGATCAGCTTGGAGTGTTTCGCATTGTAATAATGCGCTTCGGCTTCCACGCGCGGATCGGGCAGGTGATTGATCTCCACGCTGAATCCCAGCTCGCGTCCCGCGGTCTGCACCATCTTCGCGAGATCCAAAACAGAGAACTGTTCCGTGAACTGATTGAAGACGCGGAATTCGCTTTCGTTCGCGGGATTCAAGCAGGCCAGTTCAACGCAGCGCACCGTGTCGCGAATGTCGAGGAACCCGCGCGTCTGTCCGCCCTTGCCATAAACGGTGAGTGGCTTTCCGATCGCGGCCTGCACGCAGAAGCGGTTCAGAACCGTTCCGAAAACTTCGTCGTAGTCGAATCGGTTGATGAGCGCCTCGTCGAGCGCGACTTCATCGGTCATGGTTCCGTACACCACGCCCTGGTTCAGATCGGTTGCGCGCAGCCCCCAGATCTTGCACGTGAACATAATATTATGGCTGTCGTGGACTTTTGACAGGTGGTAGAACGAGCCGGGCTGCTTGGGATACGGCACAGTATCTTTGCGCCCGTTGTGCTCGATCGTGATGTAGCCTTCCTCGATGTCGATGTTCGGCGTGCCGTACTCGCCCATCGTCCCCAGTTTCACGAGATGGCAGTGGCGGTCGTATTCGCGGATGGCAAAGAGAAGGTTCAGCGTTCCGACGATGTTGTTGACCTGCGTGAAGACCGCGTGCTTGCGGTCGATCATCGAATAGGGAGCGGCGCGCTGTTCGGCGAAGTGAATGACGGCTTCGGGCCCAAAGGCCTGAAAATAGGAAGAAAGAAAATCGTAATCGGTCACGTCGCCGACATGCAGTTCAATCTGCTTGCCCGTCAATTCATGCCAGACTTCCAAACGTTTGGCTAGCGGACGAATCGGAGTGAGGGTCTCGACTCCCAGTTCGTGATCCCACTGGCGGCGGAGATAGTTGTCAACGATCGAAACCTGGTGGCCTTTCGCCGATAAGTACAGCGCGGTCGGCCAACCGCAGTATCCGTCTCCGCCCAAAACGCCAATCTTCATGTCATTCCTCCCAGTAAGGGCTTTCTTTGTGCAAGGATTTATCAACAGCGATTCAAGGACTGGTTCAACTTCCACTCGAGTCCGCAACCGAGCGCAGGGAAAAGCAGCTCTCCATCCATTGTCCCACGTTTGCGGCTTCTGCGGGTTGGGCAGGACGGCTGCGATCATGCAGACTGGACCTCGACGCTCCCCCCAGGGGATGGTTGGTCAAAAGCAACTTTCCGCCGCTTTCCTTCACCAGCTGGAACGAGTCTCCACTGCCCAGCACGCCCTTCAGTCGGTCGGCCGCAGCCGGGCTCGCGACCAGGTAATAGCGTTCCGGCTTGAGCCATAGATTCTTGAAGTCCGAATCGCTGATAAATACCGGAGGCGCATCGGGCGCGTAAGCCCCGTACTCGAGATTGTTATAGCGTCCGTTCAGCAGGTACGCTGTGCGATCGGTGTAAAAGAAAACGGACGAGTAGGTGTAGTAATGATGATTCACAATTAACGTTCCCGGTGGCGACTGGTTGAGCGCTTCGGCCAGCGGTCGCGAGGAGAGATAAGGATCAAAAACGACCATCGCCATCCGGGCGGCATAAAGGAAAATCACCATCATGAGGGCCGCGCCCAGAAACGCACGCGCTCCCCGCATCGTGATGAGGATCAGAAATCCAATCAAGAACGCCAGCGAGGCCACCAGAAGCGGCAAGCGCAAATAGGCCAGCGAGGGGAAGGTAAGATCCTTCATGTGATCGAGCGAGAGAAGGTACGTTCCCGGCCGGTGGCTGAGCGCATCGGCTATATCACCGGGCGTTGCAAGATTCCGGGTAGCGAAGTACAGACCTCCGGTTACGATCATCACGAGCGCGGCGACTCCAGCCAGAAAGTATGTTCCTCGGCGAATCCACTTGCCTCCCGCGGCCATGCCGCATCCGAGTAATAAAGCCAGTGCGGGATAGCAGGGCATGGAGTAATACTCTTGCGTGGTGGAGAAGGTAAAGAATACGAGGATGAATCCGATCCAGCACAGCGCGAGCAGGCGCGTGCGTCCGGCGCGGTCGGTGGGCTTGTAGTTCAGGTTGGCGATTGCCGGCAGATACACACTCCAGGGAAACAGCCAAAGCAAATGCCCCAGCCAGAACAGCAAACGCGGAACCGTATCGTAGTCGCGCGGGTAGCGCATGTTCAGAAAACGCAGCAGCTGTTCATTAATGAAGAAGAACCACAGAAACCCGTGATACATCCCCGGCCCGCTCTTCAGAGTGAGAACGAAGTAGGGAGGATTGCGAATCGTCGCCAGCACATGCCAGGGCACAGCGATCGCCAGTGCGATCAATAATCCGCGAATAGGATGAAGCCGTTTCCAAGTTTCGTGCGGATATTGCTTGCGGGTAAGAAATAAGTAAATCGCACCCGTGGCAATCGGAAACACAATGCCGATCAGGCTTTTCAGAAGCAGCCCCACTCCCAGACAGACTGCCATCAGAACAGACCAGAACTCCGGATGTTTTTCGGTTTCATCCAGGCAACGCAGAAAGGACCAGATGGCCAGTCCGATCGCGAAAGTCAGCATGACGTCGGGAATCAGGACTCGCGTAAACAGAAAAATTCCCACGCAAGTTGCCATGCACAGACCGGCGTAAAAGCCAGCGCGTTTGCCGAAAGCCCAGATGCCGAAAGCCGTCGTCAGCCAGCACAGAGCCAGCACGGCCAGCGCAATGGGCAGGCGCGCGGACCAATCGTG
>JASHQK010000255.1 GCA_030039195.1 Candidatus Sulfotelmatobacter sp. | reverse complement strand
AGGGCCATATCACACAAGGTGCGCACCAAGAACTCTTCGTTCAGATAGAAGAAGGCCGCGTGCACAAATGGTTGGCAATCACAGCCGAAGGGCGCGGACGCTCTCATCAAGAGCCTTTCCCCGCGGTGGAGGCTTGTGCAACGGCTTCTCTGGAAACTTGGACAGACCCAACAAACACCCCACCCCGACTCCCTTGGAAGTTTACGCTCATTCTGACCCGTCCCGCACCCACAAACATGCGCCGGTCGGTTTGGGCTTTGCGAGACTACGTTTGCACTCCCGCCTTGCGGTTGAAACATTTCTGTTTACACTCAAGTACCCGCGATGGTTTTGAGCGTTACCGCTGTCAGCGCCAGGTGACACGTGTGGCCTATACTTTCTCCGTGTTCAACACTTTCGCAAAATGGGGGCTTTCGTTGCTGCTCCTGACTACCAGCGTCTTTGCGCAAGTGAGAATCCTCGTTCCCAAGCAGCACTATCAACAGCAAGAGCAGATTTCGGCGAAGCTCGAAAACCAAACCTCGCAACCGATAACTGTGTGCGTTCAGTTTGGGCAATGGTCTCCAAAGGGAAACACGATCGAGAGCACCCCGTCTCCGTTCTTTGTGGAGCGGAACGACAATGGCAAGTGGGGCGTTTTGCTAAACGGTCCCGATGTTGGCAGCAATTCGCAGCCCGTGGAGGTGGACTCCGGCAAGTCGATGGAGTTTCCCTTCAGATTGAATGGCGAAGGAACAATGCGGCTGCGACTCGATTACTGGATCGGCTTCAAACCCGACATGAAGTGTAGTGGTCGTTCCAAGGGCACAAAGCACTTGCGCTCCGCGACCTTCACGCTCGGCTAGTTGGCGTAACATCAGCGATTTTCAGAATCCGCGCCGTCGTAGGAACTTGAGCGAAATCGCTACTGTTGGCAGAAATTACAAGCACCGCGATCGTTGACACTCTTTTCTACAACAGGTTCAACTCGTAGCTCATGGGGATAACGATGTTTACACGCTCAGCGAACGGCTGGATTCGCTCGATTGCCAATGGACCTTGCGGACTCACCTTCGCGAGCAACTCGCCGAAGTTGGTGAACCGCTGCTCGGCCGCAAACGTCTGGCGGCGTCGAATGCCGAAACGATGCATCACCGCTGCGCTGCGCGCGACTTTGTCCTCTTCCGCGCCATAGTAAATCCATTCTGAGCCGGGCGAGTGGTCGTACACGACGATGTCGGGCGCGAGCGACTTGGCATGAAGCAGCGCTTTTTCAGGATCTTCCATCTCGTGCAGACAAAACTCGAAATAGATTGTGTCACCGTGCGCGCTGATCTCTTCAAACCTGGCGCCGATTACCTCCACCGAATCCTGTAGACCTTGCGCCACGACCTTCGCCTGCAATTCCCGCAGCGCCTCCACATCCCGGTCGATGGCAATCAGCTTTCTTGTTTTAGTCGCAGGGTCGAGGAGTTGCCGGCCTCCCGCCCCAATGAAAAGCACACTCTTGTCGGTAAAGTTGTAAAAGCGGGATAGATTCTCGCTGAGCGCCGCGTAGTCCGTTGGCAAGGGAGGCTCCTTCCGGCAAGTCCGACCCGCCTGGCCCAGGTTGTCACATGGCATACTAACGCTTGGCGACGTGGTGCTCTCCGGTCATCACTTCCATTCCCTGTTGCATCGACCATCTAAGCTGATCGAAGCGAGACAATCGGGTCGACAGAAGCGCCCCGAGTGGCAGGGAGCGCGGATGCCAACATTGCCGTAGTCATCATGATCAGGATGCCAGCCAGATAAATCACTGGGTCGGTCCCACTGACTTCGAAGAGTAGAGACTTAATAATGCGCGACACTGCGAGCGAGCCCAGCACGCCAAGCGTGCAGCCGAGGAGCGCGAGCCTGGCGGCGGAAAACAGGATCAGCTTTGCAATCCGCGTGCGCTGGGCACCCAGCGCCATGCGAATGGCGATCTCGTGCGTGCGCAGCGAGGCGGAGAAGGCAACCACCGCGTAAATCCCGGTGAGGGCAAGCAGTAGAGCGCCCAAAGCAAATGCAGAGATCAGACCAGTATTGAACCGCCTCGGTGCCTCTACATTTGCGATCGCTTCGGTCATAGGTTGAACTTGCTCTAGTGCGAGAAGCGGATCAATTTCGGCAACAGTCGACCGCAGAGTGTGAATCATCTGCTCGGGAGGAAGCGCTGAACGGACGGTAATGTATCCACCGGCGGGGTCCGTGAGCTTTCCAGTGTTATCGGAGAAGTACAAATTATCGGCCTGCTCCATGGGTGTATACCATTGATCGCTGTCAGGCTCATCGCGGGAACCCATTTTCGTATCTGCGACAACGCCAACCACTGTTGCCCACGGGCTTTTCATCGGCGGACCGCCAACGTGCATACGTTTGCCCAGCGCATCCTGGCCTGGCCAGCAATGTTTTGCCATGGACTCATCCACGATCACAACAGGTTGAGAATCGGAGCGATCGTCTGCATTGAAGTAACGGCCCTCCAGTAGCCGAACACCCATGACGCGAAAGTAGTCACCGAAGATAACCGAAAATACGGCGAACTCGGGCTTCCAGCTCTCGGTGGATTTTCCCTCGATCGTGTACGCAGTCAGTGGGTACGTGCCTGTTGCAGGTGCAGCGTTAATCATGCCTACAGCCAACGTCTCTGGCCTACTCGAGAGCCGGGCCACAACTTCACGACTAAAGGCCTCGGCGGAAGAGTTGGTGGGATATTGGTTAAGAGGCAATTGATAGCCGGCGACCAGGACCTGGTTGGGATGGAATCCTGGGTCAACCGCCTGCATCTTCTGGAAGCTCCGCAGCAGGGCAATCGACGCAACGAGCAGAATCAGCGACACAGCGATTTCCAACACTACCAGTCCGGAACGCAACCAGGCATGGCTTGAGGTGCCTGTACCGGTCCGCGCTCCC
>JASHQK010000021.1 GCA_030039195.1 Candidatus Sulfotelmatobacter sp. | reverse complement strand
GGATATCGGGAAGAAATCGCCGAAGCCCTATATCGCGGCATCGCCCGCTACGCGGCCAATTCTCACAACGTAAAGATGGCGAAGAAGTAGTCCCTGACTATTGTGGAGCGGCAGATGCCGTTTGGGCTGCCGCGTAGTAGCCGCTCTTGGTGCGGACGATCATCTTCCCGTGCCCTTTGGCTTTGGCCTCGACCTTTACCATGCGGAAACCGCCGGTAGCCCGCGGATTGCTTGGCTTATAACCGATCGTATATTGATTGCGGATGTCGTGCGCAATCGTACTCGTGATCTGATCGACTTCATCGAGAGTTCTGGGGAAGAATGCCATGCCGCCGGTGCGCTGGGCGATGATTTCCAGAGCGCGCTTGGCCCGCCGGGGATGCTCTTCCTCTCCCAGGATTCCGATCGCATAAACTTGCGGGCCGTTTTCGTCCTGCAGACGGCGAACAGCCTCCTCCAGACTTTCACTACTGGCGTTGTCTTCGCCGTCGGTCACGACGAACAGCACTTTCTTATCGAGACGCGCATTGTGCTTGAGATGATCGGCGGATGCTACCACCGCGTCATAGAGCGCTGTGCCGCCGCGGGCGTCGATTTTTTCCAGAGCTTCTTTCAGCTTGAGCAGATCGTTGGTGAAATCCTGATCCAGATAATATTCGTCGTTAAAATTCACCACGAAGACTTCGTCCCGCGGATTGCTCGAACGCACTAGGTTCAGAGCGGCCTGATTGACTTTGGCTCGTTTCTCTCGCATGGAGCCGGAATTGTCGATCACAATCCCCATGGCTACCGGAATGTCCTCATGTCGAAAGGAGATGATGCTCTGCGGCTTGCCATCCTCAAGAACAGTAAAGGCGCTTCGCTCGAGATTGGTGACGATGTGCTGATGATCGTCGATGACGGTCGCGTGCAACAGCACCTCGTCGACATCTTTCTTGAATACGTAAACGCCCTGATCGTTGAGATCTACGTTAACCTTACTCTGCGGCGCCGAATTCGCTTTCGAGTTCTGGGCCGGAGAGTTCTGCGCCGGCGGCGTAGAAGGCGAGGTTGACGGCTGGTTCTGCGGTGGGTTCGCACTGCCGTTGCTCTGTGCAAACGCCGGTAAAACCGCAGTCGCCAGCATCGCGGCCCAAATCACGAATGTAGTGAGAAATAGAACTCGGGCGGACCTATTCAGCAGGCGCGTAGTAACCAGTCCTGGCATACACCTTTAGAGGCGGTAATCCTTTCGGCGGCAGAAGCTTGACTTTTATCTTACGCCATTTGCCATCATGCACAACTTTGTTGGGGCGATATCCCAGTACGTACTGATTACGTAGTTCGATGCCGATTTTTGTGGCCACGTCGGCCAGGTCGTTTGGATTATCAATGGTGAAGGCACGCCCGCCGCTCAGTTCGGTGATATCGCTGAGCAGTTGCGGCCCGAGCCGTTCTTCCACGGCCGAAGCGTAGCGGTCATAGATCCCGATAGCGTAGATCATGACATCGGCTTCTTTCACCATGGACTTGATCTCGTTCTCGGTATAACGGCTGTGATTGTCTCCGCCGTCAGAGATGATGAGCAGGGCCTTCTTGGGATATTTCGCCTCGCGCATCTTGGACAGGCCCATGTAGATTGCATCCAGCAGCGCCGTGCGCTTGCGGGGAACGGCATAAATGAGTTTGTTTTGGATTTCGTCGACGGAACTGGTGAAATCACTGACGACCTCGGGTTCGTCAGAGAAGGTGATCATGAAAAATTCGTCCTGCGGATTGGCGGTTTTGAAGAACTCCATCACCGCTTCTTTGGCGCGGTCCATTTTGCTGGCCATGCTGCCGCTGGAATCGAAAATCACTCCAATTGAAACCGGGGCATCCTCGCTGGAAAATGTCCGGATTTGCTGGGGCGCGTTGCCTTCGTAAAGCTGGAAATTGTCTTTCTCAAGGCCGGTTACGAGGCGGTTCATCGGGTCGGTAATCGTCACCGGCACCAGAACGAGATCGACGTCAACCTTGAGCGGGCGGACGTGCGCACTCAGGACGGAATTGGAAGCCGTCGTCTCCGGCACGATCGGAACATCCTTAGTGGTGTCTTTAGCCGGCGGTTTCGCGTCTTTGTGCACCACGCGCGGCTCAATATGCACATCATCGATATCCGTTTGCGCCAAGACCGGAACAGAGAGGTACAGCAGTGCGGTAAACATGAGCAACAGCGGTCCCAGACGGATAAATTCCCTCGAGCGAAAGTCGTTGGTTTGAGCAGGATTCGAGCTCGACTCTGCAAGCAGCCGAGGCTCCATGCGATCCCGAGCGGGACCCACGGCAAGGCTACGAACTAGGGCCTCAGGGCGAGATGACCAGCCCCCATCACTCAGGCGGGCCATAGATACCTCATTGACGCGGATGTTAGCACAGCTTTTGCCGCTTGACACAAGGGATTTTGTCAAAAATCGGGCACAAATCCCGATATGCGCCATTCAGGTTTCCGCTTGTGGGAGAGGCAACCGCGAGGTTGTCGCTAACTTGTTACAATCAAAGGTTTCCTATGGCAGAGATTCTCCCCTTTCGGGCTATTCGTTACAACCTGGACAAAGTTGCCGCCTCCGAGGTGGTGACCCAACCTTACGACAAGATCAGTCCTGCCATGCAGGACCGATACTATGATGCCAGTCCGTACAATCTGGTCAGAATCATCTTAGGACGGCGCCAGGAGGAGGACAATCCGGCGAGCAGTGTTTACACTCGAGCGGCCGGCTATGGCAAGGACTGGCTGGCTCAGAGAATCCTGCAGCAGGATCCCCTGCCTTCCCTTTATGCCTACTCGCAGAGCTTTGCGGTGCCCATAGGAAAGACTTTCGAACGGCAGGGATTTATCGGGCTGGGACGCGTCGAAGACTATTCGGCCAAGGTCGTCTTCCGGCACGAGCAGACCCTGGCCAAGCCCAAGGCGGACCGCCTGGAACTTCTCCGTGCGACGCGGGTCCACTATGAACAATTGTTCTTGCTATACGAGGATGCCGGAGAAATAGACTCCCTGCTCGACAGCGCACGGAGCACTACACCGGCGATCGATGTGAACGATGAATATGGCGTTGTACACTGCGTTTGGCAGATCTCCGACGCGCGAGTCATCGCGGCAGTGCAGAAACAAATGAGCGACCAGAAGCTGGTGATCGCCGACGGTCACCATCGCTACGAGACTGCGCTGAATTTTCGCGACGAGTGCCGCAGGGCCGCGGACCGGAATTGTGATCCGCAGGCTCCCTATGAGTTTGTGATGATGACGTTCGTCAACATGAACGACCCCGGTTTGCTGATACTTCCCACGCACCGCGTGGTGCATTCGCTGGATGCGTTCCGCGTGGATGAATTTGCCGCAGCGGTTGAGAAATTGTTCGTTGTGGAAAACATCGACTCCGCAATCGATGCAGCCCGGGCCGCTGAGCTTCTTCGCGAACGCGGCCAGCATGGGACGGCGCTTCTGGCGGCGACAAAGGATCGCGCATTTCTCGTGCACTCGATAAAACCTGCGGGACTGCGCCTGTTGGCCGGGCTCTCAGCGCGACAGCAGGATCTCGATGTCGTGCAATTGCATAAATGTTTGCTGGAAGGCGTGCTGAAACTCTCCGAAGAATCGATTCGCAATCAGCAGAATCTTTCGTACGTGCGCGAAGCGGCGGAAGCACTGTCGCACGTGCGCGGCGGCTGGGCGAATGTTGCTTTCCTCATGAATCCATGCCGTGTTCAGCAGGTGCGCGACATTGCACTGGCGGAAGAAGTAATGCCGCAGAAGTCGACGGATTTTTACCCGAAGCTGCTTAGCGGGTTGACAGCGTATGCCCTGGATTAACCGCTGGATCGACGCGTTCAGCGTCGCGCTTGCAGCCCTGGTCGCGCTCTCGATCCTGCTGTCTGGTGCGCCAACGGAGAAGCATCTGTCGGTTTATTCCGTTGCCGCCAACTATTCTCTGACTCTCGTGGAGCGCGAAGGCCACGATTATGTTGGTCTGCTTGAGTTGCTGGACCCCTTAGGCAAGGTGAGTGCGCGCTCAGAAGGATCGCGTTGGCGGGTGCATTACAACCGCGTCGAAGGTGTTTTTCAGACTGGCAAGACCCGGGCTCGCGTGCAAGGCCGTGAGATTGAGCTCACGGGAAGATTTCTGTCGGAAAACGATCGCGGATACGTTCCCGTCTCATGCTTGCCTTCCCTCCTGCCGCGATTTCTGGGCGGACCGGTTACGTTGCGGGAAGAGTCTGGCCGGCTCTTCATCGGCAGCGTAGCCATTCACTTTACCGCTTCTCTGGCCGCAGGAACGTCCACAAAGCTGGTCTTCAATTTCACGGCTCCCGTCAACCCCCGCGTGACCACCGACCCCGGATCCCTTCGTCTGGCTTTCACGCGCGATCCCGTGGTTGCGCCAGCGTCGCCGTTGCTGACCTTCGGGAGCAAAGCCATTCCATCGGCCACTTATAGCGAGGGCAACGGAATGTCCGTTCTTGCCGTAAGGTCGACCGTTCCGGTGATGGCCAGCTTCAGCAATGATGGACGGACGATCACCATCGCTCCCGTTTCTGCGCCGGCAGTTGCGCAGAAAGGTCCGGCAACGGCTCCAGCGGCACCGGCGGCACCGACAGCGGCCCCGGCTCAGGCTCAGGCTCCGCCGGCTAATTCGAGCGCCCCGGTTTATCGCCATTATTTTGCCGTCGTCGATGCCAGCCACGGCGGCGCGGATTACGGTGAAACGCTAAGCAACACACTTTACGAAAAAGACATTACGGTGGAACTGGCACGCAGTCTGCGGCAACAACTTGAAAGCCGCGGCATCACTACACTCGTGCTTCGCGATTCGGACGCCAATCTGTCACTCGATCAGCGGGCGGTTTTTGCCAATGCCGATCATGCCGCCGTCTACATCGCGTTGCACGCCGCTTCCGACGGGCCCGGCGTTCGCGTCTATACTGCGCTGCTTCCCTATGGCGAAGACGATCGCGGTCCTTTTCGCAACTGGACGACGGCACAGCACGGGTCTTTATCTCTCAGCCAGGTCGCTGCTAACGCGATAACGAGTGAACTGCAGAAACGCCAGATTCCCGTGCGCTCTCTGTCTGCTCCGCTGCGGCCTCTGAACAACATCATTGGACCCGCAATTGCCGTGGAAGTCGCTCCGGAAGGGAACAATCTCGCGCAGCTGACTGCTCCTGACTATCAGGAACTGGTGACCAGCGCGGTGGCAACGGCCATCGCCGCGGCTCGCGATCAACTGGGAGCAGCTCCATGAGAGTCGCGCCAGAGATCCCCCGTCATCTTCTCATCTCAGTTGCCGTACTGCTGGTTGCGGCGGCGATCATGAGCTCTTACGCGTGGCACATGCGCAAATTAGTCACAGCCACAGAGGTCACGCCCCTGGATACGCGTCCACTCGCTCC
>JASHQK010000254.1 GCA_030039195.1 Candidatus Sulfotelmatobacter sp. | reverse complement strand
CTGGGCATAGTGAAACAAAGATTGTACAGAAATTGTAGATTCCGCCGCAGGCCGTCCGTTGGTCGATGGAATGAGTCGCCAATGCTGGCGCAGGCGGGATTGCAGTAACTGGATCTCTCGCTTCGAGAACTAGCTCTAATTTCTCCCCGATCTCCTACTTCTGGCAAAAACCGGCCGGAATCAGGGCACCCCGCCGTCGTCATCCGACATCTGATGTAACGGTTGAATTCTGCCGTAAACCTTCGAGGATAAGGACGGCGTTAGCTCCGCGGGCCGCCAAAGAGTTGCGGAAATGCCGGAGCCGTCTCCCGCGTCAGACCATCTTGCGTGACTCCATCATCCAGATTCGGCCAATCCCGTATTTCCACCGCGGGACATATCACGATCTTGCCCTCAGGCCGCAATAATTGCCGCAGCGTCTGCACTCCCGAGAACAACCCCTGCCCGGTTCGCGCCGCCACGATGAGGTGCGATTTGTCAGAAAACAGCAGGTAGCCTTCCTGGCCAACCAGACCGTCCGCGTTCAGGCCCTTGCGAGCCAGGAAGCGGCGCACGCGGCGGTCTTGCAGGCGAACCAGCATGATCTTCCCGCCTTCCGCCTTGGTGGTTGCCTTGGCACCGATAATGTTGAGCCTAAGGCCAGACTCGTCGGCTACTTCTTCGGCCAGCGTCTCAGCGGCAATGCGATCCTCGGACTGATGACCGCGCTGCACAATGATGCGCGTCTTGGCTCTCACCCGAAATCCGCCTTGCCCCAACTGCAGCTCTTTCGGCTGCGGAATCAGGCTTAACCCGTCGGAATCGCCCGGGGTTGATTCGGCCAGCAAACCGACCGGCAGCAGACTCAGGCAAAACAGCAAGCACAAGACGATCGACGCACAACGCTTATTCATTTACACCCCACGAGTTTTCCCGACATTGTACGCCTACACGCTCGCGCGTGCTACGAAATGACAAACAGTGACCAGACTTTGACCAAATTCTTGCAAATGCCTCGCTCCCACTGAACCTGGCGATAAAAACGATTGCTCTTCGCGAGGCCGCATTTCACTTGGTGAATGCCTCTTTGTTGACCACGTAAGGCATTTTCGTGATGTCGCCTCCATAATTGCCCTCCAGCACGTCCATCAACCCCTGGACACAGCGCCCAGCCATGCCTTTCTCAGGATCGGCAGACAGCCGCGTGATGCGGGCGGCGCTGGCAAAATGCGGCATCAGACGGCAGCGGTCGGAAATGGCGGGATCACGCAGAGGAGAATCGGGGGGCAGCGGCTCTTTTTCGTAAACGTCGAGTGCTGCCCCCGCAATCCAGTTTTCTCGCAGTGCCCGCGCCAAAGCCGACTCCTCCACCACCGGACCGCGCGACGTGTTCACCAGGTACGCGGTTCTCTTCATGTGTCGCAAAGTTTCTTCATTGAACAAGTGATAGGTCGGCGTATCGCTCTCGTCTTCTTTTAGAAGCGGCACGTGCACGCTAACGAAGTCCGCCTGGCGCAGCGCATCTTCAAAGGCAACGTATTTGATCGTCGATTTCTCTCTTACCAACCCACGGGCGTGGCGCAGGTCAAAGATCTCCTGAATGGATTTCACGAAAGAGTGATTCTGATAGGCGGGATCGTAGCACAGGACGTTCATATCGAAGCCGACGCATTTCTTGATGAAGGCCAGTCCGATGCGGCCGGTGCCGATCACGGCAACCGTTTTTCCGGTAACTTCGTCTCCCAGAAATGGCAGGTAGGGATGCCAATATCCCCATTTGTTTTCACGCGTGAGATGTTCCGCCGTCCACATCTTGCGGGCTAATGCGCCCAGAATGAAAAACGCGAACTCCGCCGTCGCTTCCGTCAAAACGTCAGCCGTGTGGGTGAACGGGATCTTGTAGCGGTTGGCGTCGACGCGGTCGATATTGTCAAAGCCAACTGCATATTGGGCCACGACTTTTAGGTGCCCCTTCCCTGCCTCGAAAATTTCGGCGTCGATCGGATCGCGCAAAGTAGTAATCAGCCCGTCAATGCCGGATCTTACTCTTTCAACGATCAGGCTCTTGGGCGGCGCTTCCGGCTGCGGATAGATTTCGACCTCGTAGCCGCGTTTAACCAACAGTTCGATTGCTTCTCCGATGTCGCAGGTGGCAAAGACGCGAAAGTGCTTGGGCATGGTTCTCTGGAACGGCGCTGAAGGCTCCTACGCTGCTTTGAACCCCGGGGTAGAACGGATGGGAAATATCATACGCGAATGCCGCGTCGCGGCGCAGAATGAAGCGCAGTACTCGCTTCGTTCTGAGCGAGACGGAGTACCGGAAGACTCATTTCCTACGCCAAAACCATCCGAAACCGAGTCTCACCTGCACCGTGTTGATTCCAGGATTCGGCGTGGCCAGGCCTGCATTCGAGATGTGCATGTAGCGAAGTTCCAGGGCAACGTTATGACGAGGCCCAAGAATGTGCATACCCAGTGCAGCCTGATCGGTAAAGTTAACTGTATTGGTTCCAGCCGGAACATTCCGGTTCGTGAACAATGTCCCCCCGGTGAGTTCAAGATAGGGCGAAATATGCCCGTGGCGCTGGAAGTTCCACTTCAGTCCCAGCGGATCGAAACCGGCTCCGTAGGCGGTGTTGGCCGGCTGGAAGACAAGAAAAACCGGAACGGCATCGACGGCGTATTCGAAGCGGCCGCGTAAAAATCCGGGGAGATGCAGACCGGTGATAATCCATCCGTAGCGGAGCCCTGCATTAAACGCGCTGGTATTCTGTGTCCCACCCGGAACCGATGGCCCGCCGCCCGCCCAGACTTCAACTTCGTTTCCGCCGCGTTCGGGTGCGGCCTGAGCGAAATTCGCCAGACACGCGAGCAGCAGAAAAAAGACTGTCCAGAGGATCGGGCGCATGGCTTTCTATAGGGGATCGGGGCGCGCTTGCTGCGCCGCCAGTTCCATGAGATCGCGCGCGACGCGGGTGGTGTTGTGACGCGCTACTCCTGCTTCCTCCAGATAGTCGCCGAGAACCGGAATCACACCCAGCGCTTCCACGGCCTCGAGGTCATTCACGATCTGGCAGGCGCCTTCACCCGCGTATTTCGATTTGAGTTCTTCCGAGGCGGGCGTGCGATTGATCAGCGCAAAGTCAAAGATCTGCTTCTGGGCATGCCGGTTCAGCGCCCGAATATGGTCGGCCGCCGACAGTCCCAGGCTTTCGTTCGCCTGCGTCATCAGATTGCAGATGTAAACCTTCGTCGCTGGTGAAGAAACAATCGCTGCGGAAATGCCGCGCACCAGCAGATTCGGGATCAGGCTGGTAAACAGCGACCCCGGCCCAATCGTGATGACGTCAGCATTGGCAATCGCTTCGAGGGTCTGCGGCATCGGCCCAACATCCGGCGGGACGAGAAACAGCTCGCGGATGCGTCCCCTGCTGGCGGTAATTTTGGTTTCGCCCCGCACTCGCGTCCCGTCTTCCATCAGGGCCTCCAGTTCGATATTCGAGGTGGTCGCCGGATAAATATGGCCGCGGGTCAGCAGGATTTCCGACGACAGACGAACCGCCTCCGAGAAATCGGAGGTCAAGGCGGTCAGGGCAGCCAGGAACAGATTGCCAAAGCTGTGGCCCTCCAGTCCCGAGCCTTTATCGAAGCGATGGCGAAACAACCGTGAAAGCAGCGCTTCATCTTCGCTCAGCGCGACGATGCAGTTGCGGATGTCGCCCGGCGGAAGCATATTCAGTTCCTTGCGCAGGCGCCCGCTCGATCCGCCGTCGTCGCTGACCGTCACCACCGCGCAAAGGTCGCGAATCAAAGGAAGATCGGCATGAGCGCCTGGAATTTCGGCGGGCCAGAGAACGAATTGCTTCAGTCCCTTCAGCAACGTCGAGAGCCCGGTTCCCCCGCCGATAGCGACCACGCGCAGCGCGCGCTCGCTGCCCGCGGTCTTCTCTGCAGAAAGGACCTCAGTGCTTTTGGGCTGCATCGCAAGTCCTCGAGAGCCGGGGCAGGCGGTGATCAGAGAGATTCCGTTCCGCCGAAATCGCCGTCGCCAGGGCTAACTTCGGCTCCAGGATCGGGATAGAGCAACTCCGTGAAGCGGGGATCCTCGGCCAGATTCTGAAAGTCGGAATCATTCCGTGCCTGAAAACGAAGTTGCGGATTGGCGCGCAGAGCCTCATCGAGACGCTTGAGCGAATCCTCGACCCGGCCGGTGATGCAATCGAGCGCAGCCATGCCGTAGATGACGTAATCGGCCTTGGGGTTCTGTTTCAGCAATTTTTCCAGATGCTCGCGGGCGCCGACGTAGTCGCCCAGGTTCATCAGCGAAACGGCATAATCAAAGTGCTCTTCGGCCGTATCGAACTGCGCGGCGGCGGCACGCTCCAGGTGCTGATTGCAAATATTCAGATGAACGCCGGCCCGATCCGCCAGTTCCTTGCTCGGGCCGCCGACTACTTTTTGAAAATGGGGTTTGGCTTTATCGAACTTGTGCTCCTGCATGGCGCGCAGCCCGGCTTCATAACTCTGCAGCGCCTGCGCGTAACGCGGATCGTCCCCCATGGACTTCTTGGTGGTGGGTTTCTGAGCCATGTGCAAAACTCTTCCTGTGCTCTTGGAAATAAGAAAACTCCTTCGAATTTTGCTCGGTAGCCGAGATGGTGCTGACTTGAGCATTCAAGTATCACTCAAAGGGCGGGTCGAGGTAAAGCGAGTCGCGAGCCCTGAGTTGAGAGTCCGCAGGAACGGCCAGAATTGTGAGTTTCTTCTCGGGCGACTCGGGACTAGTTGATTTCCGCGGCTGTCTGCAGATCGACCTGCCTCCACTCGCCTTTGATAATGCCGGCTCGAATCTGCGCCGCGCTCTTGCCCTTCTTGTACTGCAAGTACGAATAATAAAGCTCCTTCAGGCAAGTGGCGCATTCCGCTCCGTGCGTGCCCTCGAAGCAGCTGTGCAGACTGTTGTGACCCATGCGATCGCAATAGCAGTAGCAGGGTTGCTGATGGAGGATGATCGGAATCTTCGCGGCAAGCTCGTAGGCATGCGTCTGATAAGGATATTGCCCGTCGGCGCCCCACAAATCAGCCTTGGTCAGGATCGCGGGCAGCTTGGTTCCCTTTGGCGGCGGACCTGCATTGTAGGCCGGAATTCCGCCTTCATCTTGCGTGATCGCCGAGGGTGCCGTCACGGCGAAGATAGCGAGAAGCAGGCAGGCCAAAGTGAATCCCCGATACATGAGCCGATAGCGAGATAGAAGGAGCATGCGATTTCCCCAGTTCCGACAGTTTAGGGTTCAGCCGCGAGACGCGAGGGTTCAGCCCAAAACCCGGCAACTGACCTCTGCCCTCTCCGTCATCCGATGCCCGATATTGTAACCCGAAGCCAAAGACGCAACGGCTTCCGGCGCCAGATTCCGGACGCAAAATACAACCTTAGGCAAGAGTGATGCCCTCTGTATAGAATAGAGCAGCATGCCGGAGCCGAGCCCCCAGACCAGTTCGTCAATTCGTGGAAGTCTGTCCGCCGCGTCTGATCCGCAGCCGGGTCCGCCTCGCGTAAGAACTGGGTTCGCGGTCTGGATTCGCGATCTCATCATCTCACTGGCGATTTCGGCGTTCATCATCGTCTTCCTTTATCAGCCGGTGAAAGTCGAGGGCACCAGCATGATGCCTTCGCTCGAAGATCAGGAACGCATCTTCGTCAATAAATTTGTCTACCGTCTCGAACCGATCGAGCGCGGAGACATCGTAGTCTTCCGCTATCCGCGCGATCCTTCCAAAAGCTACATCAAGCGCGTGATTGGAGTTGCCGGAGACCGCATCCGCATCGACGGTGGGCAGGTTTACGTCAATGGCGAGCCGCTGGATGAAGACTATGTTCCGCCGGCCTATGCGGATTCGCGCTCGTATCCCGAAACTGCCGTTCCTCCGGATTCGTATTTTGTGCTCGGCGATCATCGCTCGATGTCAAACGACAGTCGCGACTTCGGCCCGGTCAATCAGAGCTATATCTACGGCAAAGCCGTGTTCGGATACTGGCCCATGGATAAGCTGGGCCGCGTTCGCTGATTTCTTTGAGAGCGCGGCTTCGAACCGCGCCGTGATTGAGAAGAAAAGAGGAGCCTGTTGACGCGCCTGGAAGGCGCGCCCTTTCAAATCCGGACACCCCGTCCGAGATTCTTGTCTCAATGCCGCCCGATCCATTTTTCCTCAGCATTTTTCGCTTTGCGCTCTTTTCGCGCGCGCGCAAGCCTGATAAAATCTCGAAAATCCACTCCCTGGAGCGAGAATGCAGGCTATCCTTGCGCTGGAAGACGGGCGAGTCTTCCGCGGCAAAGGCTACGGCGCCAAAGGCGAATGTTACGGCGAAGTCGTTTTTAATACTTCCATCACGGGCTACCAGGAAATTTTTACTGACCCTTCGTATTCCGGACAGATTGTCGTTCTGACCAACCCGGAAATCGGAAATTACGGCACCAACCAGGAAGACAACGAGGCCATGCGTCCATGGATCGAGGGCCTGATCGTGCGCGAGTTTTCGAAGGTCAGCTCGAACTGGCGCTCGCAACAGGTCGCCGAAGAATATCTCGAACAGTTCAAAGTACCC
>JASHQK010000253.1 GCA_030039195.1 Candidatus Sulfotelmatobacter sp. | reverse complement strand
CTGGCATATCGGCAATTTTCCCAAAGACGTTCTGGGCTGTTGCGTGGTCGGAACCGAAGTGGGGCGAAATTTCGTGGGCAACTCAAGAGTTGCTTTTGACGCTCTCATGGCCAAGCTTGAGGGACAGAATATCGTCGCCGAATATCACGATCCGGAGACAGCGGCGACGGGTCTCTCGCCGCTTGTGCCCCAATCTGGCGTAGAATCGGCAATACGAGAACATCCATGACTGAACCAGGCGCGCCTTCCTCCGCACCCCCTTCCCCGGCACAGCCGAGTTCGAAGACAGTGCCACAACCTGCTTCGAGTGGGCCGACGATCAACATCGGCGAGGAATTTGGAACAGCCAAGAAGAATTTGCCGCCTGCCAAGATTGTTCTGGTTGCAGTTGGCGCCGTGTTAGTCGTGGTTTTGATTGCGTCGTTTATCAAGCGCGCGGAGCCTCAGGGCAAAGGATCGCTGGATAACATCGCCGCTGTGGAGATTCCAGGGCAGGACTCGACCATGGTCGCGCTGACGTTCACCCTGCGGAACACCAGCGACAAGATTCTCTACGTCCACTCCCTGGAAGGGAAAATCAAGACTGCCTCGGGCGACCAGACCGCCGATGCCGTCTCGGCCATCGACTTTGACCGCTACTATCAGGCCTTCCCTTCGTTGAAGATTGGCGCCCAGCCCGCATTATCGCCCGAGGCGAAGATTCAACCGGGCCAGTCGACCGTCGGCACGATCATCGTCGCATTTCCCGTGAAGCTGGATGCGTTCAACCAACGCCAATCCACGAGCGTGGTCATCTGGCCCTACGACCAGCAATTGCCGATCGTGCTGACCCGGTAAACGATGGCCGATCCATGGGCCTCCGGTCTCGCGAAGCAAGATAGGAATGGGGTGCCCCACTTCTCGCCGATTTTGCGAGAAGTGGGAGTTTCAACTGCGAACCGGCAGCCGAAATGCGTCTGAGTGTCATAGTGTCGCCGCACTCTCAGAAGAGTCTTCAGACGGAGAGTTCACTGAGGGCTCCGGTTGAGCGCGCTGAGGCGTATCTTGGATTTCTCGACGCTCTCTGCGGATTTTCTCCGCGCTCTCGGCGTCTTAGGGCCTTTTTCAGGGTTTGACCTTTTCTAATACAATGACGCCGAACCACTCGCTCCCAAGAATATGAACAAGAACCGGAAGTTTTTCTTCTACGCTGTCTCGCTGCTTGCCTTCTCAATCCTGCTGACAGCGGCAGCTTTCGCCGCCAGCGACCGTTACATCGCCTACGTCGGTACTTACACGCAGGGTGACGGTCATGCCAAGGGAATTTACTTATTCCGCTACGACGCACAAACGGGCAAGACTTCATCGCCGGAATTAGCTGTCGAGACCACTAACCCCTCGTGGGTCGCCCTCCATCCCAATGGACGTTTCTTGTACGCCGTGAACGAACTTGGAAATTACCAGGGCCCGAACAGCGGCGGCTTGAGCGCGTTCGCGGTCGATCAAAGCACCGGCAAACTTACTTTTCTGAACGAAGTCGCAACCCGCGGCGCCGACCCTTGCTATGTCAGTGTGGATCACACCGGAAAATATGTACTCGTCGCGAACTACACCGGCGGAAGTGTGGCCGTGTTTCCTATTCTGGCGGATGGCAAAGTGGGCGCAGCCACAGCGTTTGTGCAACACACCGGGCATGGGACAAATCCCGAGCGGCAGGAGGGCCCGCACGCGCATTCCATCGTGCTGACGCCCGACAACCGCTTCGCCATCGTGAACGATCTCGGTTTGGACGAGCTACTCGTCTACAAATTCGACAGCTCGAGAGGCACATTGACGCTGAATGATCCGCCGTTTGCCAAGCTTGCTTCAGGAGCCGGGCCGCGGCACTTCGCGCTCGCTCCCAACGGAAAATTCGCCTATGTGATCAACGAAATAGGGAAGACCGTCACGGCCTTTTCCGCCGATCTTCATGCGGGCGTGTTCCAACCGATCGCGTCCGTGAGCACTTTGCCCGGCGGCTTCCAAGGCCGGAACGACGATGCCGAGATCGAAGTGCATCCTTCCGGGAAGTTTCTCTATGCTTCCAACCGCGGCGATGACAGCATCGCGATCTACGCCATCGATCCGGCGAATGGAACGCTGTTACAAAGAGGCGGCGTACATACTGGAGGCAAAGAGCCGCGCAGCTTTGCCATCGATCCGACCGGCAAGTTGCTGTTCGCAGCCAATCAGTATTCGGACAACATCGTTATTTTTCGGATCGACACGAAGACCGGCCAACTTACGCCAACGGGCGAGAAGCTGGATGTTCCCTCGCCCGTCTGCATCAAGTTCTTGGCCGTGAAATGAGCGGCTAACTGTTGGGGTTGCTGGCCGTCACCGGCACGGGAGCATTTTTCGGCGTGCTCAGATATCCCGTGGCTTTCTTCTTGTCGACCGTCCAGACGACCAATTCAAACAGCAGGTGATCGCGGCCGGAATAAAACTGAATCGGCTCGGCGACATTGCGATCTTTCTTCTCGATGGTTCGATCGTCGGCAGTCACGTTGAGCGTGAACTTGCCGCGTTTCGGATCAGTCTTCGTCAGCTTCAGGCTGACGGTCGAGACGGGCTGCGGCTTTGCCCCCTTTAACAGCGTGAACTCGTAATAATTGCGGTCGCCTTTGTGCTTCAAGACTTCCAGATCGGCGCGCGTGGTCGCGATCAATTCGCTCTGTCCGGTCAGGTCGCCCACGGCAGTTTGCAGCTTCGCCTTGGTGGCTTCCAAATCGGCTTTGGTGGCGGCCACGTCGGTCTTGACTCCGCCGACGTCGGTCTTGACGCCCGCAACGTCTCCACTGACCTGGCTGATTGCCAGTTTTTGCTGGTTCTGCTCCTGTTCCAGACGCTTGGCTTCAGCTTTCTGTTGAGCCAGCAGGTCGGCGGTGCGTTCGGCCAGTTCCTTCTTGGTCATGCCCGCCTGGCGCGCCAGAGTCTCCTCCTGCGCTTCCGCATTTTGAATGCGTGCATCCAGTTCTCTGACTTGCGCGTCGCTGGCGGCAAGCTGGTCTGACAAAGACGCAACTTTCGTGTGGGTAGTGTACTGGGCGTATGCGAAACCTGCGATCACCAGGATTGCCGCAACAATCAGGCTCCATTTACCTGCATTGGACTGCTGTTCTTCCATCTGTATCTGTTCGCCGTCGTCGGCCATACACGCTTCCCTCCTCAGGGAGTCCAGACCCAATAGTCGCAGGATCAATCAATTGTTCAGCAGGATTCGCGCACTGTCAAATTTTGACAAGCAATGAGATGCAGAAAGCATGCCCCAGGGATGCGAGATGGCGACGCCGGCGCCGCGCTACGTCAGACGAGTTCGGTCGAATGGTGTTGCCCCGATAACGGTTGGCTGAATCCTCCGAACTGCCGCCTACGGCCGCAGCTTGAGCGCCTCGGCGATCACCGGATCGGGATCGTTTCGAATTGCATCGGCGGACTTGCCCAGGCGCTCCTCCAGGGATTCGTTCATCGCGGTCGCGGGATCGTTGGCTTGTTGCCCCGTCAACCTCTGGCGAATCTCATGCGATTTGACCAGACAGGCATAGGCCAGGCGCGGCGGAAAGCCGGAATTGTCGAGAAACTGGGCATACGTGATCCAGTCTTCGGCGCCGGCGCTATCATCGTGCGTCGCAGTGTCGATCCGCAAAGCTTGCTGATAAAGCGGCAGAGCCGCACTGATTCGTCCCGACTTGCCCTGCAGAACTGCCTCATTCACATCGGCAATGCTTTCCAGCTTGGGATCGCGCGTTTCCACGGCCAGCTTTTCCGCCAAATGATAGAACTTCAGCGCCAGGTCGATCTCGGACGAGCGCGCCTCGCAATCCGCCATGCGCATGACGAGGGCGATAATCGATCGGGGGTCGGGGCGATCCTGGGATTTCTGGCGCGCCACATTTTCCAGATAGGCGGCATAATGCAAAGCCGCCTGCTGCGCTTTGCCCTCGCGATCCAGTTCGTTCGCCAGATAAAGATGCGCGTTAGTTTGAGTCGGATCGGCCGCAATCGCCAGCTCCCAATCGGCCCGGGCTTCCTCGGGATGGCCGAGTTGCAGCGCCAGGAATCCGCGATCGACGAGCAAATTCGGATCTTTGGGCCAATTCTCCAGCGAAGCCTCAGTCAAGCGGTAAGCCTCGTCGTAACGGTTCTGATCGATCAGCAACTCGAGCAATCCATGCCGCGGCGCCGGATCGGCGGGATTCGCGCCCATCGCACGCCGCCAGGCGGTCTCGGCGAGTTGCGGCCGATGGTCTTCCATGGCGCGCCGCGCCAATCGCATTTGCAGGGAGCTGTCGAATGCGTCGAGTTTCGCCGCCCGTTGCAGGTCCGTAAGATCGTCGGTGCGCAGCGCAAAGTAATACCGGACCTGGTCGACCGTCGCCCACGTTAGCAGCAGCACGGCCGCACTTACGCGCAGAGAGCGAGCGGCAGCACTGTTCCCGACGAGCCATCGCGCCCCGGCGGCAATTCTTCCGCCGGCGTCGGTGGCGGCATTGGTGATCCGGTCGCGCGAGTTCAGCAGCAAAGATGCGACCCGGCCGTCGCGCAGCTTCCAGATGGCGCCGTCGAGAATGAAATGATGAATATTCACCAATGCGGTGAAGACCAGAAAGCTGGCGGTGAAGTCATGATGCCAGAGTCGGCTCGCCATCCACGGCCCGGGCACGAACAGCGCGATGCCACCCAGGATGAGCACTCCAAAGTAGGCCAGCGGACGCCAGCTGCGCTCAGAGGCAATAGCAGGATCGGAAGACTTTGCTTCGCGCCGCGCATAGTAGCTGGTGATCCACAGATACTGCGCGGAATGCATGAGGGCGAGCACACCAGTGCTGTACCGGTTCTGCGGAATCGACAAGCCTTTGATCAACGAAATCGCCGCTGGCAGGAAGAACCACAAGAATTGCGAAGAAAACAATGTGACGCACGGGACCAGCCGCTTCCACTCAGTTGCTCGCGCCAGACGGGAGAATCCGAAGATCGACAAAGCCAAGAAGGCGACGCCCAGAATCACCTGCTCCCACTTGCTGATCACCGCCGGAATGCCCAGCGAAATAAACAGCGGATCGCTCGACGCCCCGGTGTGAAAGCTCAAAAACAGAATCAAATACGACGCGATAAACGCGCTATACAGGGCGCGGGTCGTGGTCTTGTCGGGATCCGCGCCGGAGCGCCGCGCGAACATCATGAAGAGTCCATAATTCTGCCCGCTGTAATGCCACGGACTCCATGTGAGATAGATCGTAAAGATCCACGGCAGCAGTCCGAGCCAGACGTGCGAGAGCACCAGCGTCAGCAGCATCAACCCGGTGATATGCACGGTGAAGACGCGATACTTCTGAAAATCTTCGGCGCGATGGTAGGCGCGGTAGATCGTCGCCATGTAATGCGGATAGTTGAAGAACAGTGCCAGCACATAAAACACAACCGACCAGGTGCGCGCGCTCGAGGCCAGCGAAAGATAGGAAATCAGCAGCAGTGGTGCAGACCATCCGCCGCAGCCGACGATCAGGTCGAGCCACGAGTTATAAATCCAGGGGATGGCTTGCGTTGTCGATTTGTTTCGAAACTTTCCCATGCCGGGTGTCGGGTGCCAGCCACAAGTTCGCGTCTCGCAATCTTCCGCACGCACGAGTCTGACCTGTGGGGCTTTGTTCGAATTATAGGTGGCGAAATCTGCTGGCCGCGTACTTAGAAGGGTGCGACAGCGGTAACGGAAGTAACCAGGCGTCCTGTTGAAAACGCATCGGAAAAAGCCATTTCACGAGGCGGCGCGCCCGCCAAGGAAGGCATCTCCCCACGCATCCTGCATGCCGCGAAGCGTGGCGAGCGCCTCGGCAATCAGGTTCTGCGGAATTTCAAAATGTTTGTGAATCGCAATCTGCGCGGCCTTCAAATCCGGCAGAGACTGGATTTCGCACGACTCGCCGCAAGACTCGATCAACGATAAGTTATGAATGACTACTGAGCGTCCCGGATAGAAGCGCGCCAGCAGGATCGAATTTAAGAAAGTCGCGTCCGCGAGGAAAGAGTCTTCGATGACACGGCTGAAATCTTCGATTCGTCTGGGAGCGGGTTTGACCAGGTATCCGTGTTTCAAAACTCCCGCGCGATACAGTTCCAGGCGTGACCGTCCTTGGTCGTCGCGCGGCTTCAGAATGTAGCGGTCGCGTCCCAGCGTCACTACGTAGTCGGAATGTAAATCCCTGGGCAGAGGTTCGAAGAACGGAGCCGCATAGCCGGTATCGACCAGGAACTCGCGCCCGTCAAGGGCAACGATGCTCACCGCATGAACATCGGGTGTAGCCATATCGGACGCGCACAGCCGCACGTCGTATCCGAGAGTTCGCAGCAGACAATAGAAATAGAAGTTATTGGAGTAGCAGGTTCCACCAAAGTGGCTGCACTCGATCCCGTCGAGATACATCGAAATCGAAGGCAGATCGTCGAGTCCGAGCCTCCTCTTATAGAGAAGCTTGGAGATGTTTTCAAATGGCACGCGAGTGAGGTGGGCGAAAACCAGTTCCTTCAGCCCGGACAAGCTTGGAGTTCGTTTCTGCACTCCCAGCACATTCAGGTATCGGCTAAGAATTGCTGGTTCTACATGAACTGGAAAGCAAGCTGATTCCATAACCGGGGACTGCGTGCTGAACTACCCCACCCCATGACCTGTGAGAACCGGTTCTTCTCGATGGAGCAGACTCGCTCGTTTCAAGCGCATTAACTCCATGGCTTTTTGCGCAATGTGCTCGGCGCTGACCTCGAACTCTTTGATCAATTCCCACGGCGCGCCGGAATCTCCGAAGCGGTCTTTCACGCCGATCGCGCCGGTAATCAGCGGGACACCATAAACTTCTGGACTCTCGGTGATTACGCTGCTGACCCGCCAGGCCAGCGCGCCGATCTGGTGCTCTTCCGCCGTGATGACCACTCCCGTGTCTTTCGCAGCGCAAATGATGGCAGCGGCATCAACCGGCTTCAGCGTATGCAGGTTGAGCACGCGGGTTTCGTAGCCGAATTCGTTTTTCAGAATGTAAGCCGCGCGCATCGCCTCCGGAACCATCGGTCCGCAAGCAACGATGCTCAGATCTTCGTGCTCGTTTGTGTACGAATCCGCTAGAACAGTTTCGAAGGCTTCGGCAAAATTCGGCGATTCATGCCGAAGACGAATCACATTCGCTTTGCCGAATACAAATGGAGTGGCGTCGTCGGTCACGATCGGCGTGGCTTCGCGCGCGAAGCGAATGTACTTGGGCCCTTTATGCCGCAGCAGCAGATAGGTCGTCGCTTTGCGCGTCTCAACGACATCGCAAGGAACGATCACCGACATGTTCGGCAGGCCCTGCATCGCGAATAGATCTTCGAGGGCCTGGTGTGTCGCACCATCCGGACCAACCGAGACTCCACCGTGCGCTCCGGCAATCAGCACATTGAAGTTGCCGTAGCAGACGGAAGTGCGTATCTGGTCGAGATTACGCGCGGCCGCGAACGTGGCATAAGTTCCGAGCACGGGCAGCTTCCCTTCTTTCGCCAGCCCTGCCGCAGCGGCCGTGGCCGACTGCTCGGCGATGCCCATGCTGATCCAGCGCTTCTTGCGCTCGGGCTTGCTCGTATAAAAATCGCTGATGGTGATCGAGCCGGAAATGTCGAGGCCGAGACAGACCACGCGCTCATCATCGCCGTTTTCCGCCAGCGATTGGCCGAAACCTTTGCGCGTCGGCTCCATTTTCGGCCTCATGGTCTCGGCAGCATTCCACCAATAATCACGGGAAAACTTCGGCGTGGCCGCTGCAAGTTTCTGATCGACTTCCGCCTGATAGTGTTTGGCACGATTCAAGAGTGCTGTGACCGGAATGCGGTCGGTCAATCCGAGTTCTTTGAGGCCCTTCATCAGTTCGTCGTAATTCGGCGATTTCCCATGCCAGCCTGCCTGGTCTTCCATGAAGCTGACGCCCTTGCCTTTAATGGTGTCAGCCAGAATGACAACAGGTCGGCCAGTCACGGATTTCGCCTGCTGCAGCGCGTCGACGATTTGCTCCATGTTATGGCCGTCAATCCGCAACACATCCCAGCCGAAACTCGCATACTTTGCAGCCAGCGGCTCGACAACCATCACGTCCCGAACCCAGCCATCAATCTGCAGCCGGTTGCAGTCAATGATGGCGATGATATTGTCCAGGTGATAATGCCCGGCCTCCATCGCCGCTTCCCAGACTTGGCCCTCCTGCTGCTCGCCGTCGCCCATGATGCAGAAGATCTTGTGCTTCTGACCGTTCAGCCGCGCCGCGAGTCCCATACCGACGGCAATGCTGAGGCCTTGTCCGAGCGATCCAGTGGAAACCTCGACGCCGGGCAGTTTCACCCAATGGGGATGTCCCTGGAACGGCGAGCCGAGTTTGCGCAGGGTCACGACTCCGTCGATCGGGCAGAATCCGGCAAAGGCGAGTCCAAGATAGAGGCTTGGCGCCTTGTGTCCGGTGGACCAGATGATGCGGTCGCGGTCCTTCCAATCCGGGTTGCGTGGATCGTGATGGGCAACTTTGAGATAAAGCGCCGCCGCGATGTCCATGATGGAGAGCGTGCCGCCGGCATGACCGGAGCCCGCCGCGCACAGCGCCACCAGATCGTAGCCGCGCATCAGGTTGGCGGCGTCTTTGAGTTCTTCGATCGAATAATTGCGGATGCTCTTTCCGCTGGAGGAATCAATGAGGGCCATCGGCTCTCCCTTCAGCGCCGTAGATATGAGGGCGCACACTGCTGTAGCGAGACTATGCGGAACCGGGACGGCGGGCTGTGATTCAAATCACATTCTGCCCAGGCTGGCGGTTACCTTACCTGCCTTGGCGGGAACCGAACTGGGCCACGGTTGCTGTGGTTTACGTTTACCCTGTCGCATAGAGCGCGACAACGGTGGGGCCACCGAAATCGGTTGGTCAACTGGACTGCGGCCCGGTTTCATGGCGATGGCGTGTCTATCCGCGCCGCGGCTCCACAGATACATCGCGGCATACGCTCGCCAGGGCCGCCACACTTCCGCGCGGCATTCCATTTCGCGGTCATTCGGCAAATCGAGCTTCTTCAACAGGCCCAGATCTCCGGATGGAAAAGCGTCGGGATCTCCCAGCGTTCTCATCGCGATGTACTGCGCGGTCCATTTTCCGATGCCGCGAATGCTGCACAATCGGTCCAGGAAGGCGCTCGAATCAACAATGCCGCAGAAGCGAATGTAGTCCGTATGCACGGCACGGGCAAACTCCTGAATTGTGCGGGCACGGGCTCGCGGCAGACCGATCGCGGCGACATCGGCAGCGGCCAGCACTGGCGCTTCGGGGAACAGATGCGTGAGGCCGTTGCCCGTGGAGAACCTGCGGCCGAACTTTTCCACCAGCCGCCCGGCCAGAGTCGTTGCGCCTGCCACTGAAATCTGCTGGCCCAGAATCGCCCGTACGCCCAACTCGAAACCATCCCAGCTTCCCGGTATGCGCAGTCCGGGATTCCGTTTAATGTCCGGCACCAATACCGGATCCGCGCCTAGAATCTTCCCGATCACCGCCCAATCCGCGTTGAGGTCAAACATGGCGCGGATTCGCTCAATGATGAAGAACAGAGCTTTCGGCTCACCGAACTGCACTCTGACATTCAGCGAGTGATTCTCTTCGTCATGTGAGATCTCAAAATAACCCGAGGTACCACGCAGTGAAATCGACCGCCGATATGCGCCGTCCTTCACTTCTTCAATGCCCGGCGTGGCGCGGGGTTTCAGGAATGCCAGCATTCCGTTCCAGTCGTAGGGAGGGCGGAAGCGCAAGCGAAAGAAATAATGGTTCTCGGGCAACGACGCAGTCTGCCGCGCAAGCCGCCGGATTTGCGTCGGCGTGCGCTTGTAGGTCTTGCGAATGGCAGCATTGAATCTGCGCACAGAGCCAAACCCGGAGGCCAGTGCAATTTCGTGCATGGAGAGCTTGGTTTCATCGATCAGTTTCTTGGCGAAGTGCAGACGCCGCGTTTGGGCAACGGCCAGCGGAGTCGCGCCCAGGTGCCGGATGAAAAGCCGCCGCAGATGACGCGAGCCGACCCCCAGCTGTTGCGCCAGATTTTCGACTCCCCCATCCAATCCGTTTTCGTCGATCAGCCGCAGCGCCCGCGAGACCGTGTTGGGCGTTCCAATCCATGCGGGACTGCCGGGTGAGCACTCGGGGCGACAGCGCAGACAGGGACGAAAGCCGGCCTCGGCTGCAGCAGCCGCGGTCGCGAAATAACGGCAGTTTTTCTCCTTCGCATGCGGAGCCGGACAGATCGGGCGGCAATAAACACCGCTGCCGCGCACGCCGATAAAAAACTTCCCATCAAAACGTGGGTCGCGCGAAATGCGCGCGCGCGAGCAGATTCTCCAATCCAATTCGAGGCTCACGCACCGATCATAGCGCCGGGAAGGGGAAAATGTGGACGTTTTCGGACCGCACTCAGTTTCGCTCTCAATCGGCATTTCCGGCATTCCAGAATCGCAGCCGAAAACGTCCATGCACGCGCCACACATTCATTCGAACGTCATTCGTCTGAACATCATTCGTTCGAACGTCTTTCATTCGAACTTCCAGCGCGTGGACTTGCCCTGGAAATGCTTCTCCCACAGACCGAAGACGACTTTCGGACGCACGGCGAAAACCGGCTCCTTCATGGAGAGCATATCGTCTTTCATCGTCGACAAGTCCCAATCGTACTTCCGCTCGTAGGCGGGAATCATCTTGCGGCGGGCGGCGACGTCGGCAATTTCGGCGACGCCTTCGACGATGACGGCTTCGTGCGCGTGTTCCGTCGAGACGATGCAATTCGCGTTCGCGGCGAGATTGCGCGCCTTGCGCGACTGGCTGCCAGTCGAGAACAGGAAGCGTCCGTCTTGCCACATGCCCCAGACGACCATGGAGTGCGGAGAGCCGTCGGACTTGACGGTGACGATCCAATAATTGTGCGACTTCTTCAAGCGCTGCTCTGCCCAAGACCAGGGCAGCAGGCCTTTCGTTCCTTTGGGGAATCCGTAGCCGGGCGCGTGGGGACGGCTGGCCTTGGGAGCCCGTGCAGTCGACTTCGACTTTGTGGTTGGCGTGGATGGCATGGTCAAGACTCCCGCAGGATGCCGGACAAAATAGCACGGTGCACCTGTGGAAAACTTGGACGAAGGCGAAGCTTCTCCGACGCGGAAGATGACAGCAGAACTCTTTGACCAGAGTGAGATGTACGCACCACAATTTTTTTAACGCGTTTCTGTAAGATTCCTGTTTTCAGTAAGTTGCGATGGGGTGATTGGGGTGAAATTGGGCAAAATCCTGAGCCGCAAGGAGTTAGAGGCAAATTCTTTGGAAACAATGAGTTAGGGAGGATTTTTGGAGAATTGGCGGCAAGTTTTTCCCGCCGCGGGAGGGTGTTCGCGATAGCGGCTGTCGTGGGAGAGCGGTCGAGCATGCTTCCAGTTTGCGCTTTCTGCATTCTCAGTCAAGGTTATGCGTCACAGAGCAAACTGTGCAGAACTGTGGAAAATTCGGAGTCCGAAAGAGTATGGGAATCATGGATGGTTGGGGCCGCGTACCGATTCACGGTTCGCTGGCTGCGGGGGATTTGAGCGAAATGGCTTGGTTTCGAGAGTTGGGAAACGCAGTCTCATATTCGTGCGATGCTTCCCTTGAACGAGAAGGATCAAGTCGCAGTGTGCCGAGAACATCGGCGCGAATTCACCCACGCTCACCTCACTCAAAACTCGGCGTAGCCATTCAGACGCTCGCTCAGGCTCCCATTCACGGATTGCGGCATCCACCTGTCGGTGGCGAATGGGTTGGTACGTATTGGCAGGCGAATATTCCTCTGACAAAAGATCTCTTCAAGCCGCTTCACGCATCGCAGCTCACACAAAGGCTTCCAGAAGTTGTCAGGTTCTTGGGGCTTCCACCGGGAAGCGGCTTCCTAGTTGGCAGGGAGAACATGTCGATGTCTGGCTCGACGAATCGTTGTTCAACGTATATCTGATTCGCTATGAAGAGCGTGCAAGCGTGAGCTCGCCTCCGCTGCGCGGTTGCTATCGCGGATCGCCCGACGCGCGGTCTCGCACGCTCCCCCGACATTCGGAGGATCGGCCGCCAGCATGCGGAGACAGGTACTAACGTTGATGACGACGCCACAGAGGGATTCGTTTAGCTCCTTCGCAATCGGCTCTGTCAACCGGCCAAGCGTCGTAACCTTACGCAAGGAACCAGATCCTGACCCTTGTTCGGGTTGCGCTAACGAATTTGGAGCTGGAATCATAACTACACCCCGCTTACGGAATCCCTGCGTCAACCCTCAGCTTGCCGTTGCAACGCGGGCGGCACGGCTACATTGTCGCCGTTGAGGCAGGCTGAGCATGAAACCAGTGGAGATTGAAACCAGACTGTTGAACTGCCGCAAGGCACTTTGAGGCTCTCGTGCAGGCAAGCTCGAGATCTGCCGAGGAATAAAAGCTCGGGCGAAAAATTAGTTGCGGTCGGGACGATGTAATGTCCAACGCTCCTGACCCACGACCGCCCAATATTCTAGGCTCGATGTCACCCTAACGAGAGAAGCATTTCTAGGGCAATACAGCGAATCCTGTATGCCCCGAGCGTGGCTGTCCACCAATTCTTTCTCCTCTCCGAAATTCATTGCCAACGGCCTCCGGCGCATATCCGCCGGTAGTTGATGAAGTATCCCCATAGTACTCATTGACCCCTTGGGATCCGGACGGAGTGGGCTGCCGAGCCGCTTGAAAAATAGGCCCTCACGTCGTTTCGAGTGAAGAAAACCAGCAACGCGAGGCCAGCTGCAGTCGGGATTAGAGACAGAAGTGTGAGAACAGTTTTTAAGATGATGAGTTCCCCGCGAGTGGTGCCAACGCCTCCGGGCGCACGCAGAGATGCCACGGCACCCAAGACGCCGAAGGCCGCCAGCAGTCCGCTGAAGATCAGCGTGGAGATGCGGGCCCAGCGCCAGGCCCGCAGCAGTCCGATTCCCGTAGCGATTCCCCAGCCAGCAATGGGAAGAGTCCAAGACATAGTGTCGTGGTAGAAACGTGCCATTTCTCCGTGTTCTCCCGATTGGAATTCGATGGCAAGAATGCCGAACACGGCGAAGGCGTTGCACATGATGGCGAGGACCCCTGTGACCTTGACTCTCCCATCGATCGGGTTGCTCATCGGAAGAGTGGGGCGCATGATGTGGGAGTTTACTATGCACTGGAGCAATCGGAAATGGCAACTACTGCGCTAATGTTGCAAAATCCGGATCACTCATCGACCACCCCCGGGCGGTTCTTACAGTACGTACATCCGTAGCATCCACCAGACAAGGAATATCGCGACGATGGCTCCAGCGATGTGAACTATCCAGTCGCCAACTGTTTTCGGTTTTCCAAAATTGAACATTCAGCTATGGTAGCAGGCCCCCGCGCCGGTGAGTTGACGCAACATCCGGTTTACGCTCATATTCGCCACGAACGGGAACTTGTGCTTAATCGCTGATTGAAACAGTTGTCTCCCGAGCATCCAAAACTCGAAGGCTGGCGAAATAGGCTTCGGTTCCCATCCCGATCCACAGCGCAACGCTTCCTTTGAAGTCCGATCTTTGGTTGAATTACGCGGGAACACGAAGCGGGAACAGGTTGCTTAAATCTTTGCCAGCTTCTATGGTGCAACGTACAGCGGGGGAGCGAATCGATGATGGGCCTGGCGAAGTGTTATCCAGTTGTGGGATTGATTCTGTTGGAGAGCGCCATGCTCTGGGCGCAAGACACCAATTATCGTCCAGAGGACCAGCAGATTCCGACTCCTGCCTGCCTGACAGTGAATGCCAACTGGGCCGATTGGGGCACGAACTGCTCCCGGCACGAGCATCAAATTTGGCTCGAAGACATCAGTCACTGGCGCGACGAACGTCGGATCCGCATCGGCTATGACGGTTCGCGTTACGAGCTTCCGGCACTCCAGTGGACGCAGTCGAGTTTTTTCCAGCCGCAGATGATGGTCGAGGATCGCTACTTTTACGATCCCGTCGCGCAGAAGTACACGGTAGAGCGTTATCTCGATGATCTGGAGAAAAGGTATGGCGGGATCGATGCCGTGCTGATTTGGGCCACCTATCCGAATATGGGGATCGACAACCGGAATCAACTGGACATGATTCGATCCATGCCCGGCGGAGTGGAGGGCGTGCGCCAGATGATCGCCGACTTTCATCGCCGTGGCGTGAGGGTTTTGTTTCCGATGATGATGTGGGACCAAGGCACCCGGGATCCGGGGACGCCGTGGCCGGATGCGATCGCGACGTTGATGGCAGAGATTGGAGCGGATGGGATCAACGGTGACACGCAAGACGGAGTGCCTTTGGCCTTTTCGACTGCGGCGGATAAGATCGGGCACCCATTGGCATTTGAACCGGAGGTGAGTCCGGCGGACGAGGCGCTGGCCTGGAACGTGATGACGTGGGGGCAATACCAGTTCCCGTTCGTCCCGATGGTTGACAAGTATAAGTGGCTGGAGCCGCGGCACATGGTCAACATCTCGGACCGATGGAACCGGGACAAGACAGACGACCTTCAGTTTGCCTTTTTCAACGGCGTGGGCTGGGAAAGCTGGGAAAATGTGTGGGGCATCTGGAATGGGATCACACCCAGAGATGCGGAAGCGACTCGGAGGGTCGCCACCATTGAACGTGCAATTGCTCCATTCCTCACGAGCGCCGGATGGGAACCGCTGGCGCCGATGTTGCGCTACGGAGTCTTCGCCAGCCGATGGCCTCTCGGGGACCAGACAGTCTGGACGATTGTGAACCGGAATGGATATGAAGTTGATGGCCCGCAGATTGAGCTTAGTCCGCGAGACGGGATGCGCTACTTCGACCTGTATCACGGAGCCGAACTTGAGCCTTCCCGGACGCAAACCGGCGAGTTGGTGTTGAGCTTTTCCATTGAAGCCCACGGGTATGGTGCGCTACTGGCCTCGCCGGGAACACCGGCTCCCGAGATCGAAAATCTCATGGCGAAAATGAAGCGCATGACCGAAGAACCCTTGTCAGTGTATTCCCATCAATGGAGCGTTCTGCCACAAACGATCGTTGCCATCGCGGCGACAAAACCTGCGCCGGGGCTGCCGGAGGGAATGGTAAAGGTCCCGGCCGGCGATTTTGACTTTCGCGTGCAAGGGATCGAGATCGAAGGAGACGATGATATCGGCGTCGATGTGCAATACCCATGGGAGGATTCTCCGCGGCGATTCCATGATCATCCCATGCACATCGCTTCTTTCTGGATTGACAAGTATCCGGTGACGAATGCGCAGTTCAAGAAATTCCTGGACGCCACGCACTATCATCCGAAAGACGATCTGAATTTTCTGCGGGATTGGAGCAGTGGAACCTATCCTGAGGGCTGGGCGAACAAACCCGTGACCTGGGTCTCTTTGGAAGATGCGCGGGCTTACGCTTCCTGGGCGGGAAAGCGCCTGCCCCACGAATGGGAATGGCAGTATGCAGCGCAAGGCACGGACGGCCGGAGTTATCCCTGGGGCAATGATTGGAAAACGGAAGCCGTTCCTGTTCCTGACAAGAGCCGCAAAATGCGGGGGCCGGACGCCGTCGATGCACATCCTCTTGGCGTCAGTCCCTTCGGAGTCATGGATCTGGTGGGAAACGTGTGGCAATGGACGGAGGCTTTCCAAGACGAGCACACCGTGAGCGGCATCCTGCGCGGCGGCAGTTATTACCAGCCGCAGGGCTCAATCTGGTATTTCCCGCAGGCCTACAAGCTCAATCAACACGGTAAATTGCTGATGATGGCACCGGGCATGGATCGCTCGGGCGCACTTGGATTCCGCTGTGTTCAGGATCTGAAGTGAAGACGAGCCATCTGCTGACATTCATCAGGCTGTACTCCCCGACACGAATGAACAGGCCGTCATCGCGATTCAGAACCATTGACATCTCTCGTATACTCCTCTGTTGAATCGATTCAATAGAAACGAGACATCCTACCGTGACCAAGAGAACTCTCCCGATATCGATTCTTATCGCGTCTGTCGTCTTGTGCTGTTTTGTAGGTGCACAAACTGTCGTGGTTGATACTTCTCGCGCTACCAATCACTTCGTTCCGGCGGAAACCCTGGGAGCAGGAGTGGATCGCATTGCGGTGGAGGCGATTGATAAAGACCTGCTGCAGCCGACGCTGGGGCAGACGCTGGCCTCAGGCTGGCAACCGGTGACCTACCGGCAGAACACCGAACTGGCCGTAGAGGCGTGGCATTGGAATCCGCAGGGAACATGGAGCGATCCCAGCGGCAAGGGATATTTTGTCGGTTCGGCGACGCCGACAGAGACGATTCGCTACTCCTACGGATATGGTCTGCCGCGGCGTGGATTCACGCGCAATGACGGCACCGACAATGTGGGCTACTCGCGCCTGACCGACGGCGATGTCAATACTTTCTGGAAAAGCAATCCCTATTTGACAGAGCGCTTCACGGGTGAGAGCGATGCGCTGCATCCGCAGTGGGTGGTGCTTGATCTGGCGCAGGTGCAGAGCGTGGACAGCATCCGCATCGCGTGGGGCGAGCCTTTTGCCAGGCGTTACACCGTCCAGTACTGGACCGGCGGGGACGATCCCATTCACGCGCCGACGCGGGGTGTATGGCAGACATTCTCAAAGGGCGCTGTCGATACCGGGAGGGGCGGGACAGAGACCGTTCCTTTGGCCGGCAGTGTCGTGCCAGTGCGATTCGTACGAATTTGGATGACGGAGTCGTCGAACACATGCGACGCCGACGGGCCTTCGGATCCGCGCAACTGTGTGGGCTATGCGATTCGCGAAATTTATCTTGGGACGACGACCGACGATGGAGCGTTTCACGACATTTTGCGGCACACCCCGGACCAGGAGCAGACCACGACGTATTGTTCGTCGGTGGATTCGTGGCATCAACCTTCGGATCTAGGCTCGACCAAGCAAGCGCAGATGGGATTCGATTTGTTTTTCACCAGCGGTGTGACTCGCGGATTGCCGGCGATGATCCCGGTGGCTTTGATCTACGAGACGCCGGAAAATGCCGCGGCTGAGATTGCCTACGTGAAGAAGCGGGGATATCCGGTTTCTTACGTTGAGATGGGCGAGGAAGCCGATGGGCAATACATGTTGCCGGAAGATTACGCCGCGCTCTACGTGCAGTGGGCGACCGCGTTGCACAAGATAGATCCAACGGTGAAGTTGGGTGGGCCCTCGTTTCAGGGAGTGAACCGCGATATCGAAGTCTGGCCGGATGCGAATGGAAAAGTCTCGTGGACGGGGCGTTTCATCGATTATTTGAAAGAGCATGGCCGGATGAAGGATCTCGCATTTTTTTCGTTCGAGCATTATCCAATCGATCCTTGCCGAATTCCCTGGGGCATGCTCTACGACGAGCCGGAGCTTGTGAGCCACATCTTGCAGGTTTGGCATGATGACGGCGTCCCGGCTGACATGCCGATGTTTATCACCGAGGGGAATTTGTCTTCAGGGGCCAGCGAAACTTTCCAGGATATTTTCTCCGGGCTGTGGCTGGCGGATTACATCGGGGCATTCTTGAATGCGGGCGGAAACGGTGTTTATTTCTTCCATTATTTGCCACTCCAGATGGAACCGGGATGCAACAGCTCGCCGGGGACTTTCGCCATGTTTACCGTCAATAAGGATTACGAGATTCAGCAGGATCTGCCGCAGTTTTTTGTCGCGCAGATGATTAATCTGGATTGGGTGCAGCCGGGCGGACGTGAGCACGAAGTGTATTCCGCGACAAGCGATGTGCGGGATGGAGCGGGCCACGACCTGGTGACAGCGTATGCGGTGAAGCGTCCGGATGGGCAGTGGTCGGTGATGCTGGTGAACCGGGATCAGGAAGTCGCACATAAAGTGCGGGTTTCGTTTCAGGGGCGTGGTGGCGCGGCAGCTTTTTCCGGACCGGTGGAGATTTCGACTTTCGGGAGTGCGCAGTATCAATGGCATCCCGCAGCGACTCGTTTTATGGCGCACGCCGAACAGGCGGGCGAGCGGACGATCGTGATCAATACCAAGGGATGGGCCGATCCAGATGGCCCCATTGCGCGAACGAAGGAAAATGCCGGGAAAGACACGCAATTCGAATTGCCGGCCGCTTCGGTCACGGTGATTCGCGGAGTGGTGAGCACAAAATAGCGGGGCAGAACGGGTCAACCCGCGGATTGCCCCGGGCGCGGTGCATTCCGCAGACACTGGCGTCGGCCGGCAAGCGTGGAAATCGAGGATAGAGCGGGGCGGTCGGCGCGGCCAAATAATTTCTTGACGATGGTTCCGGTCCTGCAGGCATAATGAACCGTTTTAATTTGGGTACTTCTGCGATGCTTGTGTCTGTTGTGGTTTGAAGCGCGCTTCGGCACATCTCGTTTCTGGCAATCAGGAGGGTCCAATGCGCTCACTTAATTCGAGTCGCTTTTACTTCCACGGGATCGTCGTTTCAACATTCATCCTAGCGATTATGTTCGCGCCTGGGTTGCTTCTCGGCCAAGGCTACTTCGGGACGGTGAGTGGTCTTGTGACCGACTCGTCCGGAGCCATCATTCAAGGGGCAAGAATCGTCCTGCTCGATGAAGGCAAGGGCTATCGGTTTACGACCACCTCGAACGGCGAGGGCCGCTATCTGTTTGTCTCCATTCCGCCCGGTTCCTATACCGTGTCGGCCGAGGCGCACGGTTTCGAAAAGACGGTTCGCACCCACGTCAAGCTAAACATCAGCGAGAATCCGACGGCCGACTTGACCATGAAGATCGCCAGTACAACGGAAACGGTTGAAGTCAAAGGCCAAACCACTACTGTTGAGACTGAAGATGCGGTAACGGGCCAAGTGGTCGACCGCAGACTGATCAACGATCTCCCGCTGATTGACCGTAACGTGCAGGATCTGATCTATCTGGCGCCGGGCGTTAACGACCAAAGTGACGAGAACAGCGTGATGGATACGAACGGCACGAACTTTATTTCCAACGGCAGCCGCGGGGCGAGCGCCGACATTCTGATGGATGGCGCAACCGTCACCAACTTCGAGCCCAACGGCGGCATCACCTACGCAACCTATGTTCCCTCGCCGGAAGCGGTGGAAGAGTTCAAGATTCAACAGTCAAACTTCAGCGCGGAATATGGCTTCTCGGGCGGGTCGATCGTCAACATGGTCACGCGCTCCGGGACGAACAAGTTTCATGGTGAGGTGTACGACTTCATCCGCAACACCATCACCGACGCGAATAACTGGTTCAACGATCTGAACGGAATTCCGATTCCTCCGGTTCACCGGCACGAATTCGGCGGGACGTTCGGCGGTCCGATCATCAAGAACAAGACCTTCGTTTTCTTCGACTGGGATGGAACGCTCGCGAGTTCGATGAGCACGTACGAAGCCGGCGTGCCGAGCGCAGCCGAGCAAACGGGGAACTTTTCAGAACTCTGCGGCGGGGATGGTCCGAATGGGCCAGCGCCAGGCGCCACGTTCAACGCGAACGGTCTCTGCTCTAATCCGGCGGGCCAGCTCTACGATCCTTATTCCGGAATCTATAACTACTATCTGGGAGTCGGCCCTGTAAATGACGGCGGCCCGGTGCGCCAGGCGTTCATTCCATTCAACCGGATCGACCAGTACATAAGCCCCGGTTGCAGTCAGGCCGCCCTTGACGTAGGTAACCCGGGTACTTTCTGTCCTCCATCGCAGTACGAGCCCACACCGGGAGTGGCGGGCAATCTGATCGACCCGGTGGCGGCGAAGATGATGGCGCTCTTTCCTCCGCCCACGCCCAACATGCCCAACTCGTCGCCGTACCTGAACTGGATCGCCTCGGGAGCCACTCCCAGTGACAACGAGCAATTCGATATCAGGATTGACCACCGCTTTAACCAAAAGAATCTCTTGAGCGGAAAGTATTCCCATCAGTGGAATAACGCCACTCCCTATAATTGCTTCAAGAATCTCGTCGATCCCTGTGGCAGCGGAGCGAACAAAGGCAACTCGAACCTGTTTGCCCTCAACGAGGTCTACACCATTAATCCAACATTGCTGCTGACCACCACTCTCGGGTTCAATCGAGGAACGACGCTGATCTTTGCTTACAATTCAAGCCTGAATTCCGATCCTCTCAGCACTCTCGGATTCCCGTCCTATTTGGAGGAGAACGGCTTCAATGGTGTCCCTCCCATCTTTCTTAGCGACTACACGCCGGCGGGCTTTCCCAACCTGGGCAACAATCCGTACGGCAATTACAAACAGGGGCAAGACACGGGCCAGCTCACGGCGATGCTCACCAAGATCCGTGGTCCGCACGAACTGAAATTCGGCTTCGAAGGCCGGATCCATCAGCAGAATTACATCCAGACCAACGCTCCGCTGGGTTATTTCAATTTCTCTTATGGGGGCAGCGCGCTGTGCCCAGCTCCTGGGATCACGGGGACTTGTAACGATGGCAATACTGGCGGTGGAGACGATATGGCGAGCTTCCTGATGGGCCAGATTCAGAGTGGCTTCTACGAAGTTCAGTTCCGGCCGGCAAGTGAAAACTATCAATACGCCGTGTTCGCTCAGGATAACTGGAAGGCCACGCAAAAATTGACGCTAAACCTGGGACTGCGCTATGACGTCTCTCTGCCCAGAACTGAGCGCTTCAATCGCATGAACTGGTGGAATCCAAATGTGACCAATCCGTTGAACGGCGGGAGCATTTCGTACACCAATCCGGTCACCGGCCAGCCTGTAACTACACCGCTGCTCGGTGCCGAGTTCTTCAACAGTCCTAGCGTGCGCTCAGACTGGTTGACGGACTGGACGGACGTTCAGCCGCGCTTTGGGCTGGCGTATCAGTTTGCTCCAAAAATGGTGTTGCGCGGTGGCTATGGGATCTTCTACAGCCAGACTCGCTCGGGCGCGAATGGTCTGCTCAGCTACGGTTCGCAGGGATTTAACCAATACACCAGCGACATCACCACGTATCTGAACCAGAACAACTCACCGTGGCTGCACTTGAGCAATCCCTTTCCCAATGGGCTGATTCAGCCGCCCGGGAGTTCTCTGGGCGAACTCAATGATGTCGGCTTTGGCGCGATCGGTCCTCTTCGCACTCATGCCGCGGCGCTAACTCCGTACGAACAGAGTTGGACCCTCGGCATTGAACGCCAATTGCCCGGCAACCTTGTTGTTGCCGCGAACTATATCGGAAAAAAGGGAACCCATCTCTACTTCGCCGGTGATAACAATCGCGATACTCTGGGGTCATGGCTCGATAGCACCCCCCTCAATCCCCCCAACGCAAACAATCCCAACCCATGCCAGACACTCAATGTGGCGTGTCTGGAGAACTACGTGGCGAATCCCTTCGCCTCGCTGATCTCCAATCCGAACAGCGCACTTTCCTATTTGTCGCCGACAGTGCCTTACTGGCAGTTGTTGATGCCGTTCCCTCAGTACACAAGCGTCACGACCGATGAACCACCGATCGCCAACTCGATTTATCACGCGCTTCAAGTTACGGCAAACAAGGCCTACAGCAACGGGCTGGAACTTGTCGCCAGTTTCACATGGTCGAAATCAATCGACGATTCATCGATGTACGACACGAACGTGGCTTGGTTGGGAAACTATGGCCCGCAGTCCGGCTGGGCCCTGCAGGATCCGAACAACCCAAAATCGGAGCGAGCCCTGTCGACGTTCGACATTCCCGCCATGCTGAAATTCAGCTACAGTTACGATTTGCCCATCGGGCGTGGCAAGGCTCTGTGGGGCGAGATGCCGCGGTGGGTGGACGGCATCATCGGCGGTTGGAAGACCAACGGCATTTGGCAAATACGCGATGGCTGGCCACTGCAGTTTTTTGTATCCAACGGCGGAGTACCGCTACCCACCTACGGCCCCCAGCGCCCCAATTTCATCGGCAAACCGACGCGTAACTACGGCCCCGAAAGCCTTTGGGTGAATAACTTTTTTGCCAATGCAAGCAATACTGCGCCCAACAGTGCGATTCAGGCCCCCGCGCCCTTTACCCTGGGCAATGCTCCGCGGACCACGGGAGATATCCGATCGCCGCTCTCGTTCACCAGCGACTTGTCGATCGCCAAGCAATTCTTGCTGTCGAACGTGCGTGAAGGGATACGGCTGGAGATCCGCCTGGAAGCTGAGAATGCCTTCAATCATCCCGTGTTTGGCACACCCGACACAGGCATCGGCGACGGAAACTTCGGGGTGATCGATTACCTGGCCGTGGGTCCACGGCAGTGCCAGTTAGTGCTGAAAGTTATCTTTTGACGGGGGGAGCCGCAGGCACAGTCATTTTTTTCTGGAGACCGTCAGCACTTTGACTGCGCTCGGGTCGGGTACTCGGCTGACGTATCCGATCGCCCCCGGAGTAGTGGCCACATAATCGAGCAGCGCTCCCTCGGAAGGAAATTCTTTGGGCATAGCGCCTTGGCCGGTGAATACAGCGCGCCGCCAACGCACGCGAAATTCATCAGGACTGTCGCCGACGATCCGGCTCAGAAAAACCTCGTGCACCGGGCCACCTTTGAGCAAGACGGGCACGGCCCGGCTGCCGTCGGAGAATCGAGAGCGCACTCCGATGAAGATATCGCGCAACTGCTCGCAGGAAATCTCGGGAACCGAGGTCGCCGGGTTGGTTATGATCATGATCTCCTGCGCGTGAACGATGCTGGGCAGGAGGAGAATTCCAAGAACTGAGAGAATGACTGCGATCGTTCGTCTCATGGCTCTCCTCAAAAGGCGAATCCGACCCGCGCCGCCAGCATGTTGGAGTTGGGTTCCAGACCATTCGGGTTGGTAGCCGCGTAGTATCCCAACCCGGTCCCGTGCAGGAAATGCCCTTCCAGCTTTCCGTAGAAGTATTGGTTGAAGTTGTAACGTCCGGCGATCACCCAGTCCTTGGAGTAGTTCTGCGGGAGCGAGGTGTCGGCAGCCTCATTCACGTAATGGCTGTAGTAGGTGCCCACCTGGAGTTTTTTCGCGGGTTGGTAACTGGCCATCGCGTACCAGGCGCGCGAATCGACCGGAATCGCCATGACCTCGCCTGCTATCGTCAGCACCGGACACACCGGAGAGCGCCAGTATTCTGCCTCGAAGCTGGCCTTCTTCCATTTCCATTCCCCATAGAATGCGTTCATGAAATTCGGAGCCAAATGCAGGCTTCCCTGCGGCGCGGTTCCGTCGAGCGCCTGACTCTGTGCGCCAGAGGAACGCGTTTTCGTAAACGTCGCCGGGCAGGCTTGCATCGCCCAGCACCCAGCCGCTGTCGCTGATGCCATCAGCCTCGCTATACGTTCCACCAAGCGTGCCGAGGTCAATCACGGTGTAGTGAGGGAGCTTTTGCTGTGCGGAAAGCTCTGGTGTTAATAGAATGCAACTGCAGAACACCAACAGCAGAATGCTCAAACGTTTCATGTTTACCTCCATGAAGGAAAGATCGGTTTGAACTGCTTGATTCGATTGTGTGTGGGTACTCTCGCCTGAGGGGGTGTTGCATCCCGTGATGGAGGTGCTCTTCGGGGAGGCGGGAATGCTTACGGGGCGGATTGTACTCCTGCTCGACTGGAGCGGCGAAAAAAAAGGCCTGGTTAGGCCTAGTCAACACAAGTAGGCTTACATGAGATAGGCATGGTTGTCGTCACATCCCCGATTTCACTCAACTTCCGATCAGACGGTCCGGCATTCTATGTGACTGCGCTCTTCCTTAGTCATGACTCCCTTTCCGGACTGCGACCGGCGATTACCTCCCCGAATGCGATCGCGTATTTACTACGGAGGAATTCCATGCGGACGCGAGCCTCCTCCAGATCATTCAGAATTACGGAGTTGAGCAGGAGGAGAAGTTCGTCAATTTTCTGCTTGTCGGTTTCTTGATTGATGCTTCCGCAGATTTCACGAATGAGCGCTGTATTGTGCATGCCCCTCTCCGCGCGGCGAAGTCGGACCCGATGCAAGCCAGGAGATGGTCGACTCTACGCCGCGAGTGCCGGGAGAGTCGATAGAGGACATACAGTAAAATGGCATACAGCGATCAGGGGAAGGCGATTAACGGAGAATCCTGATAGCGATCAAATTCCCCATGGAAAGAGAGAACTATGAAATTTACATTCGTTTTCATCCTCATGGCTGCATCAGTATCCGCCCAAGATGCCGTTCCCACGGCGATTTTTCAAAGTGCGTGTGGACCGATGGATGTGAAGTTTCAGATAAAACAGGAGGGCAGCCAATCCGTCAATCCGAAAGTCGAAGAAGGAAAGGCGTTAGTGTTCGTCATTGAAGACGAACAATTCAAGGCTGCCAAGGAGGTAACTGTAAGAGTAGGCGTCGATGGCGCGTGGGTGGGTGCGACCCGGGGCAACTCTTACCTGTTCTTCACGGTTGAACCAGGCGAGCATCATCTGTGTGCCGACATCGTGACGGGCGTCCTATCTGCCGGTCGCCGGGTTTCACTCTACGGCCTGACTGCCGAAGCCGGAAGCGTTTACTACTTTCGAGCACGAACCACGGGTGGACCTTCATCGGCCATGTACCAGAATGGCCTGGACGACATCATCTCGATCGATCTGGACCAGCTGAACAATGACGAAGGAAAATATCTCGTCGCCTATTCTCCGCTCAGCGTCTCCAACGCCAGAGCGGTCAAAGCGGAAGGAAAGAAATAGAGCTTCCGGCGTTCAACGACGGCACGGCTGAGCGGCACGAATTTGTGACTCCCACCCAACGAAAACCGCCTTGGGTGGGCAGCCACGAATTCCTACCCCTTTGACTCGCTCGCTCAGGGCGGGCTCTGTCGCGCAAAACGCGCGAATCCCCGGCTGATATATGCTTCATCCGAGTGACCGCACCGCCGATGCGGTTTCGTAAACGGACTGGTTCGTAGTCCATCAACTCGGAAAGGGGTACACATTGGACTGGAAAGAACACGG
>JASHQK010000020.1 GCA_030039195.1 Candidatus Sulfotelmatobacter sp. | reverse complement strand
CACTTCGGGATAAAGTGCTGCCTCCAAGCATCCACTGCGAGCGTCCCAGCCCTGACATCGATTTTGCTCACTCACCACTTTACGTGAGCACAAAATTGAGGGCGTGGGAGATTCCAGCAGACATGCCGCGGCGCGCCGGTGTCAGCGCCTTCGGCTTCGGAGGAACCAACTTCCACGTCGTGCTCGAAGAGCACATTCCTGGAAGGCTGACGGGGAATGGAAAGCGATCTGTGTCGGTCAGCGCACTCCCGCGAAACGCAAACAAAGAGGCAATCATGAATTCTTCCACTTCTCCATCTTCTGTTACTTCGTTCGCATTCAAGGCGCCACTGCGCGGGGTGCTCGTGATCGGAGCTACTTCAGAAAAAATGCTAGCCGAACGCTTGCGAATAGTAATGAAGCAAGCAGAAGGCGGTTGCGCACCTGAACCTGCGGTACCGTCAGAAGCCGACCTGCACGCACCCGAACGTCTGGCGATTGATTATGCAGACGCGTCGGACCTGGCGGGTAAATCGAGCACAGCGCTCAAAGCGTTCGCCTCGAATCATCCAGTTGTGTGGAAGGCTCTTCGTGCTCAAGGCATCTTCCGCGGTCGCGGTCCAGCGTCGAAAATCGCCTTCCTCTATACCGGGCAAGGTTCGCAGTACGTGAATATGCTGCGACCACTCTATGGGGTGGAACCGATCGTGGCAGAGACTTTTGCGGAAGCGAATCGCGTCATGACTCCTTTGCTGGGCAAGCCTCTCACAGAGTTTATCTTCGTCGATGAAACTGACCCAGAGGCAGTCGCGAAGGCCGATGCAGACCTGCGCCAGACCGAGATCACGCAACCTGCAGTGCTGGCCGTCGATCTCGCCCTGACGCGCTTGTTAGCAGCCTATGGAGTCAAGCCGGACATGACAATGGGCCACAGCCTCGGGGAATATGGAGCGCTGGTTGCCGCCGGCGCCCTGCCCTTCGAGGATGCGTTAGAGGCGGTCAGTGCCCGCGGGCGCGGAATGGCTCGGGTCGCGGTGGCGGACAAGGGAAAGATGGCCGCTGTCTTCGCACCTCTGAGCGAAATCGAACGCATTCTGAAGACGGTCGACGGCTACGTTGTCATCGCCAACATTAACAGCGATCGTCAGGCAGTCATTGGCGGCGCGAGCGATGCAGTCAAACGCGCGATTACAGTTCTTCAGAACGCGGGTTTCGAAGTTTCCGAACTGCCGGTCAGCCATGCGTTTCATACCTCGATTGTGGCCCCAGCCAGCGAACCGTTGCACGAAGAGCTTGAACGTCACCATCTTGAGTCGCCGCACCTGCCCATCGTGGCGAACGTGAATGGTGAGTTCTATCCGACTGGTCCGGATGTCGTGCCGCAAATGCTCGACATATTGTCGAAGCAAGTCGCATCGCCTGTGCAATTCGTCAAAGGCCTGCACAGGTTGTATGACGCAGGCGCACGCATTTTTGTGGAAGTTGGGCCGAAGAAAGCGCTGCAGGGGTTTGCCGAGGACGTGCTCGGCGAACCCGGCGACGTACTATCTCTGTTTACGAATCATCCAAAGTTCGGCGATATCGCGTCGTTCAACCAGGCGCTGTGCGGCCTTTATGCGAGCGGACTGGGCCGTGGCGTTCCTGAAGTCACGTCCGAGAAACTGGCGTCATCCCCTTCGGCGGAATCCGTCCGAATAGACAAACCTGTGCCCAGGCTCGCCTCAGTTGAAAGAATCCCTAATGCCTCAGCGTCGTCGCCGAACGGCGATCACTTCCGTGAACTCGGCCACTTTTTCGCTGATGTTCTTGAGAAAGGCTGGCAGATTTATCAGGGCAGCGATCGGCCATCGACTCGTGTTCCCGTTGTGATAACCGGGGCGGCGCTGGGTCTGCCGGGAACTGAGCACATTTTCGATGATTCCAATCTTGCTCGCATCCTGGCGGGCAATCAGTTCATCGATCTCATCCCCACGCGCCTGCGCAAGGCGATGTTGGAGAAGCACATCACGCGCCTGGTCAAGAGCGACAACGGCGGGCCGACATTCGAGACGATCAACAATATGGCCGATGTCATCAAGCTGGCGGGGCGAGGCGGAAAGTTCGATCTGGAACATGAGTTTGGTGTGTCCGGTGAGCGCATAGGCGCGCTCGACCGCACGACTCAGTTGGCGATGGCGGCGGGCATCGATGCCTTACGGGACGCCGGCCTTCCCTTGATCATGCGCTACAAGACCACCAGCAAAGGTACGCAGTTGCCGGATCGGTGGGCTTTGCCCGAATGCGTGCGCGATGACACCGGCGTGATCTTCGCCTCTGCGTTTCCGGGCTGCGATTCATTTGCTGACGAGATCTCGCGCTACTACACAGACCACTCCCGCCGTGAGCAATTGGGCCTGCTGGAAGGTTTGCTGGCACGAGCGGCAAAGACGAACGGCGATTCCGCGCTCGAACAAGAGATTGAGCGGCGCAAGGAAGATCTACAAGATGCGATTGAAAAAGAGCCGTATGTTTTTGATCGCCGATTCCTACTGAAAGTCCTGTCTATGGGGCACTCGCAGTTTGCAGAATTCATCGGCGCACGCGGCCCCAACACGCAGGTGAATGCGGCTTGCGCGAGTACGACTCAGGCCGTCGCGCTGGCGGAGGATTGGATTCAAGCGGGGCGTTGCCGTCGAGTCATTATCGTCTCGGCCGACGACGTCACTTCCGACCACTGCATGGAATGGTTTGGCGCAGGATTTCTGGCGAGCGGCGCAGCTGCGACCGACGAGGTCGTGGAGGAAGCCGCTACTCCGTTCGATCGTCGGCGGCACGGATTGGTCGTCGGAATGGGGGCGGCCGCGTTGGTCGTTGAGAGTGCCGAGGCGGCTCGCGAACGGGGAATTCAACCGATTTGCGAAGTGTTGAGCACAATCACCGCCAATAGTGCCTTCCACGCCACACGCCTCGATGTACAGCATATCGGCCAGATGATGGAAACACTGGTATGGCAGGCCGAGCTCCACCGTGGACTTTCGCGACGCCAGATTGCGCCGCACACGGTTTTTGTATCTCACGAGACCTACACTCCCGCTCGCGGTGGAAGCGCCTCGGCGGAGATAAACGCCTTGCGCAGAGTATTCGGGGACGCTGCTGATCAGATTGTGATCGCCAACACGAAGGGCTTCACCGGCCATGCGATGGCGACGGGAATCGAAGATGTTTTGGCGGTCAAATCACTTGAGACTGGCCTGGTGCCACCGGTCGCGAACTTCAAGGAAGTCGATCCCGAGTTGGGGATGTTGAATTTATCCAAGGGTGGCGCCTACCCGGTTGAATACTCACTGCGCCTTGGCGCGGGATTCGGATCGCAAATCAGCATGTCGCTGTTTCGTTGGATCAGGACCAAAGACGGTGCACATCGTCGTCCAAATGTCTTGGGCTACGCCTATCGCATTGTCGACGAGAAAGCCTGGAAAGCATGGCTCAGCCAAGTCGCCGGTCGTCCGACAGCCGATCTTGAGATAGTGCATCGCACACTGCGGGTACGCGATCAAAGTGCAACGGTGCCCTCGGTCGAAGTAAGCAGGAAACCCCAATCAATGCAGACACCGGCGTCCGCCGAACCGCTCGTCCCGGTGGTAGCAGCAACTCCGGCGCCCGTTCAGATCGGTGCCGGTGACTCGAGAGAAACGGCTGAGACGCCGCGACTCATACCACTCGCGCCACTCAGACCGGTGGTTGAGACTGATCCAGTAAAAGAACGCGTGCTCTCTCTGGTCGCCGAGAAAACAGGCTATCCGGTGGACATGCTCGATCTGGACCTTGATCTCGAGGCAGATCTGGGCGTGGACACAGTGAAGCAAGCTGAGGTCATGGCTACCATTCGCGAGGCTTACGGCATCCCTCGCGATGACAAGCTCAAATTGCGCGACTTCCCCACCCTCGCTCATGTGATCCGGTTCGTGCACGAGCGCCAACCCGAGAGTGTCACCGCGCCGGCCATGCCTCCATCGGCACCAGCAGCGCAGTGGTCCGAAGTCAAGCAGGAGCAGCAAGTCAAAGCCACGCCGCCGATGCCCGCGCCAGCATCAGCCGAAGCCGGAAGCGACGATGCGGTGAAGGAGCGCATCCTCGCGTTAATGGTGGAAAAGACCGGGTACCCGCGAGACATGCTGGATCTCGACCTCGATTTGGAAGCGGATCTCGGTATCGACACGGTCAAACAAGCAGAGATGTTTGCCACCATCCGGGAGATCTACAACATTCCGCGCGATGAGAAACGCAAGCTCCGCGACTATCCCACGCTGGCACATGTGATCCGATTTGTACACGAGCAGAGACCGGACTTGGCGGCCACGATGGGGCCGTCATCGTCTGCGCCGGCTGCATCGTCAGGTGCAGCCGTTGCTGATGTCGTTCCTACTCTTACGCCCGCGGCAACTACTGACGACCCCATAAAGAAGAAGGTGTTGGAGATTGTTGCGGAGAAGACAGGTTATCCGGAAGACATGTTGGATCTGGATCTTGACCTCGAAGCTGACCTCGGCGTCGACACTGTCAAACAAGCGGAAATGTTTGCTGCGGTACGGGCTCTGTACAACATCCCACGGGACGAGAGCCTTAAGTTACGCGATTTTCCGACGCTGGCTCACGTCATCAAGTTCGCACACGACAAGGCTGCGGTTCAGTCGTCTGCCGCTGCATCGGCGTGGAAGCACGAACCACAACGAAAACCACCGGAATCTGCCTCGTTGCCGGCTAGCCAAACGGCCTGTCCCGTCCTGGCCAGCCTGGATGCCGCAAATCGCATTCCGCGGCGCGTGCCAATGGCGATGTTGCGTCCTCCGCTCACTTTCTGCAAAAAGACTGATGTGAAACTCGACCGCATCAGCCGGGTAGTCCTCATGTCTGATAAAGGTGGTGCAGGTGAGGCCCTGGCCAATCGCCTCGAGACACTCGGAGTCGAAGTACTGCGCATCGAACCAACGTTTGGTACTGGCACTCTGACCGAGCTTCTCAAGAACTGGACCGCGGCGGGACGAGTCGATGGGGTCTATTGGCTTCCAGCCCTCGACAAAGAAGAAGACCTCGACAAGCTGGATCTTGCTGCCTGGCACGAAGCTTTGCGCGTCCGCGTGAAATCGCTCTATGTCACGATGCGCACTCTGCATGAGCAGGTCGGGAATCGAGGCACATTCCTTATTTCGGCGACGAGGCTCGGCGGTCAACATGGGTACGACGAAGCCGGAGCATTCGCTCCGCTCGGCGGCGCAGTCGTGGGCTTTACCAAGGCGTATAAGCGGGAACGCATGGAATCGCTGGTAAAGGCAATCGACTTTGAAGCGGATCGTGACGCCGCTGAAATTGCCCGGCTGCTGATTGACGAGACACTCCGCGATCCGGGAGCAGTCGAGATCGGATATAAACAGGACCAGCGCTGGACCGTGGCCCTTAAGGAGCAACCTGCGGTCGATGGGCAACCGGGCATGGTGCTGAATGAGAAAAGTGTTTTCCTGATCACGGGAGCGGCCGGAAGCATCGTCTCGGCAATCACAGCGGACTTGGCCGCTGCGTCAGGCGGCACATTCTATCTTCTCGATCTGGTGCCGAAGCCCGACCCAAAGAACCCGGATTTGAAGCGCTTTGTCACCGATAAGGAAGGACTGAAACGGGAGCTGTTTGAACGAATTCAGGCTCGCGGTGAGCGGGCGACTCCGGCTCTAATCGAAAAAGAGCTTGCGGCTCTGGAGAGAGCTCAAGCCGCACAAGCGGCCATCAATGCCGTGCGTGCGTCCGGAGGTACAGCAGACTATTTCAGCGTAAACGTCGCGGATCCGGACTCCGTCGCTGGAGTTATCGAGCACATACGAAAGACCAGCGGCCGCATCGACGTGTTACTCCATGCTGCTGGCATTGAGCGAAGCCACTCCTTGCCGGACAAGAATCCAGAGGAGTTCGACCTGGTCTTCGACGTCAAGAGCGACGGATTCTTTAATCTGCTGCATGCTATCGGCGATCTGCCGCTTAGCACCTGCGTCGTATTCAGCTCGATCGCCGCACGCTTCGGCAATGTCGGCCAGACGGATTACAGCGCAGCCAACGATCTGCTTTGCAAGGTCATATCGAACTTCCGTTCATCGCGTCCGGCGACTCGGGGCATCGCCGTCGATTGGACGGCATGGGGTGGGATCGGCATGGCTACTCGCGGTTCCATCCCGAAGGTTATGGAGTTGGCCGGGATTGACATGCTGCCGCCGGAGGCTGGCATTCCGATGATCCGCCGCGAACTGACCGCGGGCGGAACCCGCGGCGAAGTTGTGATCGGACAAGGCCTCGGAGTCCTGCTGAATGAATACGACGAAAACGGCGGGCTTGGCGAATCCTCGCCAGAACTGATGCCAGAAATCTCTCCCCAACAAGGACCTATGGCGGGCAGGCTCGCATCGATCCGTCTCTATGACGGGTATTCGATCGAGACGACTCTGGATCCTCAAGTTCAACCGTTCTTGCACGATCACCAGATCGACGGTACTCCCGTGCTGCCGGGTGTGATGGGAGTCGAGGCATTTGCCGAAGCCGCTCTCTGCCTGCTTCCAGGATGGCGAGTGGAATCGATCGAGGACATCAACTTTCTCGCGCCGTTCAAGTTCTATCGTAATGAGCCGCGCGCTTTACGTATCGAAACACAGATTCATCCGTATAGAGATCACTTAGTCGCAGAGTGCCGTTTGATCGGCGAGCGGTCTCTGCCGAATGCCGAGTCTCAGCGGAGGACTTATTTCACTGGGCGCGTGCAACTCGCGAAAAAGCAGGCGCTGGAACAAACCGCCAAAGGTTTCATTGAACCAAGTGGCAGCCATCTTGAAGCCGCCGATATTTATCGAGTGTATTTCCACGGACCTGCCTATCAGGTTCTTGAGAAAGCATGGTGGGATGGAAAAAGGGTAATCGGCTTGTTGGCGCAAGGCCTGCCGCCCAATCATCATCCGGCCGAATTGCCGACCATCATGGCGCCGCGCCTGATCGAGTCGTGCTTCCAGACCGCTGGGCTGTGGGAACTGGGCGTGCAAGGCCGCATGGGGCTTCCTCAGTGCGTTCGCCAGATCTCCTTCTTTCTTCCGCCGGATCAGGCCGACGGCCGACTGTACACCGTCGTTACTCCCAACATGGTTCAAAGCAGCTTTACGGCAGAAGTCCTCAATGAGAAGGGAAACTGCTACCTGAGTCTTGACGGCTATCAAACTGTGACGCTCCCCGGCTTCGTTGATGAGAAGCGTGTGGGGCGCCTGCAAGCCACTCTGTCGGGCGAAGCCATCGCCGCATAACTGCGCTCCCAACCAGGCCGCAACCGTTCACGAGGGCTTATATGCAGAACGAATTCCAACGCGTTGCGATCGTCAACCGTGGCGAAGCCGCCATGCGATTCATCCATGCGGCGCGCGAGTTCCGGCACGAGCACAATGTGCCCTTGCGGACAATCGCGCTCTTCACCGAGCCCGACCGGGAAGCCATGTACGTCCGCGAAGCCGACGAGGCGGTATGTCTGGGTGCGGCCCAATTCATCGACCCTGATACGCGCCGACCGAAGAGCAGCTACCTCGACTACGGCCGCCTCGCCCAGGCGCTCGCCTCCACACATGCGGAAGCCGTTTGGGTGGGATGGGGATTTGTAGCAGAGCATGCGGCATTCGCCGATCTTTGCCGGGAGATGGGAATCGTCTTCATCGGGCCGCCCGGAGATGTGATGCGCCGACTGGGCGACAAGATTGCCGCCAAGCGTCTCGCCGAACAGTCACAGATCCCGGTCGTTCCCTGGAGCGGCGGCCCCGTGGAAACTCTTGCCGATGCCTACTCTCATGCTGAGCGTTTGGGATTTCCACTTCTGATCAAGGCGACCGCGGGCGGCGGTGGTCGCGGGATTCGCCTCGTGCATACCGCGAACGAATTATCCAAGTCCTTTGAAGCCGCTCGCTCCGAGGCGTTCAAGGCATTCGGAGATCCAACAATTTTCCTGGAAAAATTAGTAGCGGATGCCCGACATGTTGAGGTGCAGATCATCGCCGATCAGCGTGGGACGACGTGGGCCGTGGGCGTACGAGATTGCACGATTCAGCGCCGCCATCAGAAAGTTCTGGAAGAAGCACCTTCGCCGTCCCTTTCTCAGCAGGAAGACGAAGAACTCCGACAGGCCGCGATTCGATTGAGCAAGACCGCGGAGTACTGTAACGCGGGCACCGTCGAATTCCTCTGCGAACCCGAGAGCCGCCGCCTCTGGTTCATGGAAGTGAATACCAGATTGCAGGTGGAGCATCCGGTGACCGAATGCACGACCGGCCTCGACCTGGTCAAACTACAAATCCAGGTTGCTCAGGGACAGCCTCTAGAAGGGGATTGCCCGCCCAGCGTCGGTCACGCCGTGGAAGTTCGGCTGAATGCAGAAGATCCGGAAAACGGCTTTGCCGCCGCTCCAGGTGCCATCGAATACTTTCGAATCGCGACCGGCCCGGGGGTGCGCGTAGACACCGGCGTAGCCGAAGGAGAAAGTATTCCGGCAGAGTTTGATTCGATGATCGCCAAAGTCATCGGCTTTGGCAAAACCCGAAAAGAAGCTCTGTCGCGGCTCAGACGCGCACTTCAGGACAGCACGATCGTCATAAAAGGCGGAACAAGTAACAAAGCGTTTCTCCTGGAAATGCTTGGACGTGCCGAAGTGCAAGAGGGGCAGGTGGATGTTGGATGGCTCGACCGGCTGTCAGCGAATGGCGATCATCTTTCCAGCAAATACGCTGACGTCGGACTCTTATACGCTGCAATCGACGCCTATGATGCCGATCTCGCCCTGGAGCACGCTCAATTCTATGCATCCGCTGCACGCGGCCGGCCACGAATCCGTAGCGGCATCGGTCGAACTCATGAGTTGCGTTGCCGCGGCCAATTGTATTCGTTGAAGAGCCATCGTCTGAGTCTCGAGGACTATCGAGTCCACGTCGATGGAATCGAGATCAGCGCTCACCTCGAACGCATGGGCAAATTCGAGAGCTGGCTTACCGTTTTCGGACGCCGATTCCATATCGTTTCGGTGATCCAGGGAGCAAGCTCCCGGATTGAAGTCGATGGAGTCTCGCACCGCGTGGATCGAGATGACGGAGGCATGGTGCACGCCCCAATGCCGGCAGTTGTGGTCTCTATCGCCGTGAAGCCGGGAGACATGGTTGCAGCTGGAGAACGCTTGGCCGTGCTCGAAGCAATGAAGATGGAGACGCAACTGGTGGCGCCACTTTCCGGTAGAGTCCGGCAAGTCATGACTATGCCGAACGTGCAGGTAAACACTGGCGCCCCGTTGTTCCAGATCGAAGCACTGGGTGATGACAGCGCAATCCCGTTGCGCGATCGTGTGGTCTTTGGTGTCTCAATAACTGAGGACAAAAGAGCAGAAGCGCAAAGATCCCGGTGCAACGAGAACCTCCAGCAACTTCGCCAACTCATGCTCGGCTTCGACCTCGATCCGACACACTGCGCTCGCCAGTTCGGCGCCTGGAGCAAGATCTGTCCCGCCGACAGTGAACAAATAAGGCAGAGTGAAAACGAAATCCTCAACATCTTTGTGGATATTTGTTCTTTGTTTCAGCGCGAACCGGAAGTTCTTCATCACAGCACTGGAGAAGAGCCCAGTGCCGAGGCTTGTCTTTTTTCGTACTTACGCATGGCCGGCGCCGGCGCAGAAGTGCTGCCAGCTTACTTTGTCGCTGCGCTCCGGCGAGCGTTAGCTCATTACGGCGTCACTGAGTTGAATGGATCACCGAAGTTGCAGGAGAGCTTGCTGTGGATCTACAAATCACATCAAAGGATGGAGCAGCAGGCAACGTGTATTGTCGACATTCTCGAGCGGCGCATGAGTCACATCAATGCGGCGGAGACAGGCGGCAACGGGTCGTTTCGCGCGCTTCTGGAACGCATCATCACGATCACGCACGAGCTCTATCCTTCGGTGAGCGAACTTGCCCGCGAGTTGCGCTATCGCAGCTTCGACCAACCCTTGTTCGAGCGCTCCCGGGCTCGCATCTACGAAGAAGCGGAAAACCATCTTGCCTATCTTGCGGCGCATCCCGACGCTGAAGACCGTCGGGCGAGGATCCAGGCGCTGATCCAATGTCCCCATCTGCTCGCGGGCCTCTTCGTGTGCCATTTCCCGTCGGCTGATGCCAGCTTGCGTCACGCCATGCTCGAAGTGCTCACCTGCAGGTACTACAAGATTCGCAAGCTCCTGAATCCGAGTTCGTCCCTTGCGGATGGATATTGCTATGTCTCAGACGAATACGACTATGAGGGACGGCGGATTCATGTCTTCGCCATGTACGCATCGTACGACAGCCTACCCGGTGCGGTACGGGCGATGCTCTCTGTGATTGCAGACGTACCTCTCGATCATGATATCGTGATCGATTTTCACATCTGCCATTCCCGCAAGCTGGGTGATCCCGACACGACCGAGCGCGAAGTGCAGTCCATGCTGAATCAGATCAGCTTCCCTCGTCGGATTCGGCGGATCGTAGTATCCGCTGCCGGTTTCAGCCCGGGTCAACGCGCGAACGGCATGCAATTCTTCACTTATCGTCCGAGTGACAAGGGCTTCAAGGAGGAAAAGCTATACCGGGGGTTGCATCCGATGATGGGGAAGCGGTTGCATCTGTGGAGGCTCAGCAACTTTGAAATTGAGCGTCTGCCCTCGGTGGAAGACGTTTATCTCATTCACGCTGTTGCCCGCGATAATCCCAAGGACGAGCGGCTGTTTGCTGCGGCGGAAGTCCGCGATGTGACGCCGGTACGCGATGAATCAGGACGAATTGTGCAGTTGCCGCATCTGGAACGGATGTTGATGGAAGCACTGGCGGCGATCCGCTTGTTTCAATCGCGCCGGCCTCCCCAGGAACGCCTGTACTGGAATCGTGTATTCCTCTATCTGTGGCCTCCTCTTGATCTGAAGCAGACTGAGCTACACGACATCGTGCGCAAGCTCGCGCCGTCGGCTGAAGGTTTAGGGCTCGAGCAGGTCGTAGTACGTGCCCGGATTCCTAATCCTGCAACGGGTGAATTGCGCGAGATGGTCGTGCGAATTTCGAGCCCTATTGGCAGCGGGCTGCTGATCACATTTCGGCCCGCCGACAAGCTTCGCCCGCTAAAGCCCCTGTCGCCCTACGATCAGAAAGTCATTCGCGTTCGGCAGCGCGGCATGGTGTATCCGTACGAGATCATCAACATGCTCACTCCGGCTGGAGACGCGAGAGCGGAGTTTCCCGCCGGCGATTTTCTGGAATACGATTTCAATTCCCAGGGTCAATTGCTTCCCGTAGAGCGACCGTACGGTCAGAACCGGGCGAACATTATTGTTGGAATCATCCGCAACTTTACCCTTCGATATCCGGAGGGCATGACACGGGTTTTACTGCTGGGTGATCCTAGCCGCGACTTAGGAGCTTTGGCCGAGCCGGAATGCCGTCTCATCATAGGCGCGCTCGACCTCGCCGAGGAGAAGGGAGTCCCGGTGGAATGGTTTCCGATTTCCGCTGGTGCAAAAATCTCCATGGAGAGCGGTGTGGAGAACATGGACTGGATCGCCCGCGTGCTGAAGCGGTTGGTTGAGTTCACACAAGCCGGCGGTGAAGTGAATCTCATCGTCAACGGAATCAATGTTGGTGCACAGCCCTACTGGAACGCTGAGGCCACCATGCTCATGCACACCCGAGGCATCTTGGTCATGACGCCGAAGGCCGCGATGGTGCTCACGGGAAAACGGGCGCTGGATTACTCGGGTGGTATTTCGGCCGAAGACAATCAAGGGATCGGCGGGTACGACCGCATTATGGGTGTCAACGGTCAGGCCCAGTATTGGGCGCACGACATTAATGAAGCGTGCCATATTCTGTTCCGTCACTACGATCACACATACGTTTTGCCGGGCGAGCGCTTTCCGCGGCGAGCAGAGACCAGCGATCCCATCGAGCGCGATGTGCAGGACTATCCGCATAACGAAAATGGCGAGGAAGGCTTCGCGTGGGTGGGAGAGATCCTGTCGGACGAGACAAATCCTGGCCGCAAGAAACCTTTCGATATTCGCAGAGTGATGATGGCGGTAATCGACCAGGACCATGCGCCTCTTGAGCGCTGGGCAGGGATGCGAGCAGCCGAAATGGCTGTGGTGTGGGATGCTCACTTGGGCGGTTACCCGGTCTGCCTCATCGGCTTCGAATCGCGTGCCGTGGCCCGGCTGGGCTTCGTTCCCGCAGATGGACCCGATCAGTGGTCCGCCGGCACCCTCTTTCCAGAGTCCTCAAAGAAGGTGGCACGTGCGATTAATGCTGCAAGCAACAACCGCCCGGTCGTGATACTCGCAAATTTATCAGGGTTCGACGGTTCACCGGAATCGATGCGACGGTTGCAACTGGAGTATGGCGCAG
>JASHQK010000019.1 GCA_030039195.1 Candidatus Sulfotelmatobacter sp. | reverse complement strand
GGACGCGTTCCCGGCACGCTCGCCATGCAACACGCCATTCAATGGGGCATCGAGGCTCTGACCGCCGCCGGGGCCGACAGCGTCCACACCGAAGGTTTTGCGATTCAGAATTCGTGGTCGGAGGGCGCGACCACCATGATCGCTACCAGTTCCTACGAAATCGGCGGCGGCAAAGTCGGCGGGACGATGCTCTCGGTGTTCCCCATCCGCTGCGTCTCGGTCGCGTGGGCGCCTGCGCTGGCGCCGGTGAAGCACCTTCCCGTCGTGGATGTTGGCGAAGGGACGGCCGCCGATTTCCAGAAGGCCGGCGACGTTTCCGGACAGCTTCTTCTCGTGCACACGACCGTCCTCAAAACTTGGGACGACTTGTTCGCCGAATACTCGAAAGCTCCGCCAATCATTGACCTCGCCGTGAAAGCGAAGGCCAAGGGGATCGCCTTCATGGCCACACGCGAGCATGACATTCTGTATCGACACACGAATTCCGGCGACGGCGAGATCGACAAGCTTCCCATGCTCATCGTCGCCCGCGAAGACGGCGAACGCATGGCCCGCCTGCTCGCCGGAGGAAATATGGTCTGGGCGGATATTTCCATCCCTAACCAGATCGGCGGCCCGATCCGCAGCGCCAACGTCATTGGAGAAATCAAAGGCAGCGACAAGCCCGACGAGTTCGTCATCCTCGGCGCGCACCTCGATTCCTGGGAGCTCGGCACGGGCGCGCTCGATAATGGCTGCAACGCCGCCCTCGTCATCGATGCACTCCGTGCCATCAAAGCTTCCGGAGCGCAGCCACGGCGCACCATTCGCTTCATTCTTTTCTCGGGCGAAGAGCAGGGACTGATCGGATCTCATGCCTACGCCATGGCGCACCGTCACGAACTCGACAAAGCTGCGGGCGTGATCGTCTACGACTCCGGCACGGGCAGGACCACAGGATTTTCCATCGGCGGCCGCAAGGACATCTCCGATGCCGCCAAAGAATTGATTGAGCCGCTGACGCAATTCGGTGTGAAGGACATCAAGCTCGACATGGAGTGGGGTACCGATCATTTCGATTTCATGCTCGAAGGCGTGCCTACGTTCGTCGCAGACCAGGAAGAAGCGAACTATCTCGTGAATTACCACGCCACGTCTGACACCTATGACAAAGTCGATTTCGCGCAGCTGAAAAAGCATGTGGCTGAAGCTGCCGCCCTCAGCGTGGGTTTGGCCGATCTGCCGGAGAAAATCGGTCCGCGCCTCACGCACGATCAGATTGAGCAGACCATGCGCGACACCAATAGTGTCGACATGCTCAAAGCCGACGGCATTTGGGACGACTGGGTCAGCGGCAAGCGGGGCAGGGAAAAGTAGGTAGCGGTGCAGTTCTGGCTGTCATCCTGAGCAAAGCCGAAGTCGCGCAGCGAAGGATCTGGGCGAGCCGCGCGATGTGGCGCGTTCTGTGCGCCGCAATAATCGCGCGTTCGGATCGCTTCCTTGCTAGACTGCGCCACTAACAGGATGCCATTTGCTGATCTTCTGGATCTTCAACCTGTTCGTGTTGAGCGCGGTAATGCTCGATTTGCGCGTTCTGCACCGCGCAGGCCGCGTCGTGAGTCCGCGCAACGCGCTGGCCTGGAGCGCCGCGTGGCTTGCCATGGCGATTGCGTTTGCCGTCGCCCTTTATTTCTGGCAAGGTCACCAGACCGCGCTCGAGTTTGTCACGGGATATGTTCTCGAACTCTCGCTCAGCATTGACAATCTCTTCGTATTTCTCCTTATCTTCCGCTTCTTCGCCGTTCCCGAAGGCCAGCAGCATGCCGTTCTCTTCTGGGGAATTCTGGGTGCGCTGGTGTTGCGAGGCAGCTTCATTCTTGCCGGAGTGGGCTTGATCTCGCGCTTCCACTGGGTTCTCTACGCATTCGGAGCTCTGTTGATTATCAGCGGAATCCGTTTTCTCCGCGGCCAGCATCAAGTCGACCCGAGGAAAAATCCGGTCGTGCGCCTGCTTCGGCGCTGGCTACCCGTGACCGACACCTATCAGGATGGCCGCTTCTTCGTCCGCGGGTGGCGCGGCAACGCGGGCCTCTACGCCACACCGCTGCTCCTCGTGCTCATCTTCATTGAAATCACCGATCTGCTGTTTGCGGTCGACTCCATTCCCGCCGTGCTCGCAGTCACGCTCAACGCGTTCATCGTCTACACCTCGAACGTCTTCGCAATTCTTGGTCTGCGCTCCATGTACTTCGCCGTCGCCGCGCTGATGAAGGTCTTCCGTTTCCTGCACTACGGCCTCGCGACCGTATTGATTTTGGTGGGATTGAAAATGCTCTCCTCCGACTACATCCATGTCCCGATCACGGCAACGTTGGGCGTGGTGGCCGGGGTGGTGGCAATCTCTGTGGCCGCATCGGTGGCCTTCCCCGCGAGTTCGAACCCGGGCTCCTAGAGAAACACAACTTTCTCTCCCCGCACCACCGAATGCTTCAGAAATTTCTTGTCGTCATGATCGGGATAATCGACGCGATAATGCGCTCCGCGGCTTTCTTCGCGAGCCAGTGCCGATCGCGCCACCGCCAGCGCGGCCACACGCAAATTCGCCGCTTCGTGTGCCCGTCGCGTTCCCGGATTCTGCAGCTTCGGCGCCATCTCCTCCAGAGTCTTCACCGCGCGCTGCATTCCGCCGCGCATGCGCACGATCCCGACATCGCTCCACATCGCGTTCTGGATCTGCGCGATGAGTTCTTCAACTCCAGAATCCACCGGGCCGTTTGCGTACGCCGCTCCTGGAGGATGCTCAGTTTTCTTAAGCTCCCGCATTTCCCCGCGCATTGCTTTCCCGGCACGTGCTCCGTACACGAGGCTCTCCAGCAGGGAATTGCTGGGCAACCGATTTGCCCCATGCACGCCGCAAGCGGCAACTTCACCGGCCGCATAGAGTCCCGCCACATTCGTCTTGCCGTCCAGATCCGTTCGCACGCCACCAATCGAGAAATGCGCGGCCGGGCGCACCGGGATCAAATCTTCGGTGATGTCGATGTTGTGCTGCATGAATGTCGCGTAGATCCGCGGGAATCGTTTCTGCACTTTCGCCGGATTCAGATGCGTCAGATCGAGATAAACGATCGGGTCTTTCGCCCGGCTCACTTCCATCTCATGCACGATCGCCCGCGCCACCAGATCGCGCGGCGCAAGCTCTCCCATGGGATGGTATTTCCCCATGAAGCGGTCCAGTTCGATATTGCGCAGCTGCGCGCCTTCCCGCCGCAGCGACTCCGACAGCAGAAATCGCGGCGCTTTCTTCAGGTAAAGCACCGTGGGATGAAACTGCACGAACTCCATGTCGCTCAATTCCGCTCCTGCGCGAAAGCCCAGAGCGATGCCATCGGCTGTCGCAGGTTCCAGATTGGTCGTGTTGCGATAGATCTGGCCCATCGCGCCGGTTGCCAGCAAAACCGCGGAACAGGAGACGTGGTGCAGAGTTCCTTTTGCATCGAGCAGCGAAACTCCCGTCACGCGTCCGTCTTCGGTTCTTAAGCTGGTTGTGAATGTGGATTCCGCTACGGAAATATGTTTGATCGAATGCGCCTTCGCCCGCAGCACCCGTAGAATTTCCGTTCCCGTGGAATCTCCCTGCGCATGCAGAAGCCGTCCCCGGCTGTGGCCGCTCTCAGGACCGAATGTCAGTTGCGTGCTGTGGGCATGCGTTCCCCACGCAATCAGTTCCTCGATCCGCTGCGCGCCTTCTTCGACGAGAATCTTGACGGCCGCGGGATGGCACAAACCGTTGCCTGCTTCGATCGTGTCTTGCAGATGCAGAGTGATCTCATCTTCGTCGCTGAGCACGGCCGCGACGTCGGATTGGCCAGACTCGTGGTGGGAGAATGCTCCCTTGGCCAGCACGAGCACACGTCCGGCGCTGGCCAGTTCGATGGCGGCGCGCAGACCGGCCACACCCGCGCCGATCACAACGAAGTCGGTCTCGGCTGGAAGGCCCTTCATCGACCGGACATGGTATCACTTTGCGGCGCGAAGCAAGCATTTTGTCGCATCGGCTATGATGGAGGGCCATGCCGCAGGTCACTATTCACGTGCAGCCGCGCCCTTATCAGGCCTGGATCGAAAATGGCCTGTTGACCCGCGCCGGTTCGGTCCTCGGTGACCTGCTGACGCGTGCCAGCCGTGTCTTCGTGGTGACTGTGCCGCCGGTCCGCAAGCGCTGGGGATCGAAGCTGGTGAGTTCTTTGAAAGGCGCCGGCTTCGACGTGCAGGTCGTCCCGATGCCCGATGGCGAAATTGCCAAGCGCCTGGCCACGATCGAGACGCTCGCGGAAAAATTTGCCCGCCTGGGCGCCGACCGCAAAGCCACCATCATAGCCCTCGGCGGGGGAGTGGTCGGCGATGTCGCCGGTCTGCTGGCTTCCGTTTACATGCGTGGGGTCGAGTTTGTGCAGATTCCCACGACCGTACTGGCGCAGGTCGACGCTTCCATCGGCGGCAAAACGGGAGTGAATCTCGTTGCCGGCAAGAATCTGGTCGGAACCTTCTACCATCCCCGCGTGGTGTTGATCGATCCCAAAGTGTTGAAGACGCTTCCGGATCGAGAATTTCGAGCCGGTCTCTACGAAGCGCTGAAATGCGGCATCATCGGCAACGTCGAGTTGTTTTTGCGCTTTGAGCAGAACCGCGCTCGCATTCTGAAGCGTGATCCCGTGGAACTGGAGTGGATCATCGCGCAGTCAGTGAAGCTCAAGGCAGAAGTCGTTTCGGCCGACGAACGCGAAGGTGGGTTGCGGCGCGTGCTCAACCTCGGCCATACGATCGGCCACGCGCTTGAGGCGGAAACCAACTACCGGCGCATGTTGCACGGCGAAGCGGTGGCTTGGGGAATGATCGCCGCCAATAATATTGCGCTCAGCGTGGGCCGTACCGACAGCGTCACAGCCGGCCGCATCGCCGACGCGGTCTTGAGTCTCGGCCGCCTGCCGGAGGTCAATGTCAGTCCACGAAAAATTCTCGCCCGCCTGCAGTCGGACAAGAAAACGCAGAACGGTGTCGTACACTTTATCCTTCCGCGAGAAATCGGGAAGGTCGAAGTTGTTAGTGATGTTCCCGATAGTGCTGTGCTCGACTCCGTCGATGAGTTGCGGCGCCTGTCACGCGGAGGATGGGTTTGGGGAAAGCAGAGGAGAATATGCAGGAAACAGCCCAGCAGTATATCGGCCGAATCCTCGGCCACGTCGAAGGTCAGGACGCGATTAAAGTACAAAGAGCCACTGCGGCCAAGCTGAAAAAACTCACCCACGCCCTCACACCAAAGCAATTGCGCTGGCAGCCGGACGCGGGAAAATGGTCGATTGCCGAAATTGTGGCGCACCTGGCCGACGTCGAAATAGTCGCGAGCTGGCGCATGCGCTCGATCATCGGATCGGACGGAATCACCATTCAACCGTTCGATCAGGATGTATGGGCGTCAGTTTTCGAGTACAGCAAGCGCGATCCCGGGCAGTCGCTGGAAATCTTCCGCGTGCTGCGGGAAAACAATCTCTCGATGCTCAAAGCTTTGCCGCCCGAAGCCTGGGAGAGGCACGGCATGCACCTCGAGCGCGGCAAAGAGACTATCGCACACCTGGCCCGCATGTTCGCCGGACACGATACGAACCACGTATTACAAGTCGAGCGCATCGCGACGCAGCTCAAACAAGCCGCGAAAAAAGCCAAGCCCAAGAAAGCGAAGCGCAAGAAATAGCGCGCGTGCCTGAACCCAGCAAACCTGCCGTAGTCGGCGCCAAGCCACAGGGCGCGACAGATCAGGAAGCAGCTGCCCGTGCCGTGCGCGAAATGTTCACTTCCATCGCGCCACGCTACGACCTGCTCAATCACGTACTTTCTTTCAACGTGGATCGCCTCTGGTGGCGGCGTACCGCGCGCACTTTCCGCCATATTTTGGCGCGTCCCAACGCGCGCGTTCTTGATCTTTGCTGTGGGACTGGGGACATGGCGTTCGCCATGAGCCGCCGGGCAGGGAAGAGCTGCCCGCAAATTCTGGGTGCGGATTTTTCCCACGCCATGCTGCAGCGAGCCGCCGCAAAATCGGCCGCTGTCGCCGGATCCACTCCGGCATGGATCGAGGCTGATGCACTGCGCTTGCCCTTCCCCGAAGCGCAATTTGATCTCGTGACTTCCGCCTTCGGATTTCGCAATCTGGCCAACTACGACGCGGGGTTGCGCGAGATCGTCCGCGTTCTCCGCCCCGGAGGGGAATGCGGCATTCTCGATTTTGGCGAGCCTCGTGGCGCTCTCGGCGCGCTCTATGGTTTCTATTTCAAAACGATCCTGCCCCGCGTCGGCACATTCATCTCCGGAGTCCGGGGGCCTTACGCCTATCTTCCCGCATCCGTAGGGCGTTTCCCCGACCCGCAAGAAATGCTGGCTCGAATGAAGACTGCGGGCTTCGCAGAAGCGACTTGGAAGCCCTACACTTTCGGCATCGCCGGTCTGTATCACGGAACGAAATGATGCAGCGGGTTCGCAGTCACGCGCGGGTAGTCGGATTGCGGAAGGAATCGGCGAACGCGTCGGTCACGCTGTAACGGATCACGTGTTCATACTCGGGACCGAGAAATCTTCGCAGCCGGTCGGTGTTCATAATGTACTGCCCGGTCATATAAGGCACGGCTTCCGGCGGGATCGCGGAGATCTTCTGCCTCCACAAGAATTTCAACACCTGCCGCATCGCCCATTTTCCCGGAACGCGTATCAGTTTGGCCTGGGCAATTTCAATGCAGCGAGCGAAGGTTAGAGGCTCCCCGCCGGCAGCTACGTTCAAGATCGTGAGCCGTTGCGTCTCCGGCTCGCGCTGCAGGATGTGACGAATCAGACGCGCCATGTCATCGACGTGGATGAACTGAATCTTGTTGTCCAGATATTGGCGGCCGCGCGGCAACATGCACGGAAGCCGCTTGCCCGCGGCCCGCATCTTCTGGGCACGCGCACTCTTGCCATTCGGTGTCCCCTTAAAGGCACCCATCAGATAATTCTCCACGCTGGCTCCCGCGAAGATGTGCGGACGCAGGATATATACGCTGCATCCTCGCAGCGCCGCGCAACGCTGTTGCACGACCTCATCCGATTCTTTTTTGTGCACGGCGTACGGTAAAGTGTGCGCTTCGAGTGGCGAGTCTTCCGTTACAGCTGCCGGCAAGTCTGGCCCGTACGCCGAAACGCTGCTGGGGAAGATGAACTGCTGGATCCCCTCGTCTGCCGTGCGGTTCACTTCGGTCACGGCTTCCATGACCCGCGCGGTACCGGCCACATTGATCTGCCACATGCGCGGCACATCGAGTACGCCGGTGCGCACGGGATCGATCACAAATGCCAGATGAACGACCGCGTGAGGACGCGTATCGCGAAGCAATTCGTAGAGCGCGCGGGTCGAAGATTCGTCACCCAGGTCCAGCCGTTCAAACCGCAGTTCGGCATCGGTTTTCGGCGGACTGATATCCACCCCGATGACTGAATACCTTCCCAGAAACGGTAACAGTCTGGAGCCAAGATTTCCCGCGATCCCGGTAACCACTACGACAGGTCTGGCCATCAGTTCTGTTTATCAGTGGGGGCACTAGCTGGTGTTTGGGGCTGAGCCGTTGCCGGCCCAGACGGAGTCGGCGCTTTTGTCGGCGGCGCGGCCGGAGGGATTGGCCCCCGATTTCCCATCGGACGAGGTCCAGGCATCATGCCCGGACCCGCCGCACCAAAATACGCTTCGTTGGTCTCGACCTTATATGAGCCGTTTACTTTCTCAATCATCTCCCGCGTGCGGTCATTCTGCAGCTTGCTGTGAATTTCTTCCTTCACCTGGTCGAGCGGCAGTTGATCCTCGGCAGTGACCTTGTAAATGTAATGACCGCCCGCATCATTGATCACCTGCGACACTTCCCCGACTTTCAAATCGAAGACCGCCGCGTGTGCCGCCGGCAAACCCGCGCGCCGTATCTTTGGCAGGGTCACGGTAGGCGACTCGATTTTCATGCCCGCGGCCTCGAAGGCTTCTTTCTGCAACTTCATGAAGTCTTCGCCCGCGGCTGCGCGCGCACGCAGGTCATCGGCCAGCTTTGTCATCGCCTGCTCGCCTTCTTCAAGCTTGGCCTTCTGTGCTTCCTGCTGCGACTTCTGTTGTTCTTCCGTCAGCTTCTCGCCCTTATTCTCTTCCTCCTTGGCCTCAGGTTCCTTGGCGTCAGGCTGGATTTGCCGGTTGCGCGGCACAAATAAGCGCTCGAGTGTGTATTGTTGGAAGGCCTCGGGATGGTCGTTGTAATACTTCGCAATATCCGCCTCGGGAACCTTCGCCGCATCGGCTTGAATCTGACGCTGCAAGAGGCTCGCCAGGATCTGCATCTTCGCGAACTTCAGAACTTCGTTGTACTCCGCCTTGTTCTCCAATCCCTGCTTCTTCGCCGCCTCCGACATGGCCAGGTAGCGCGGCAATTGATTCGCCAGCTGCCTTTTGACCTGCGGATTTACTTCCTTGATTTCCGCATTCTGAGGTGGCGCCAGCGCATCGGCAAGCTTCTCGAATTCCGCCTTCGTGATCACGGTTTTGCAATCGGCGGCAGAGGTCCCCTTGCTCGCAGGCTTGGCCGCCGTCCCCTTGGACGCTGCCGTTGTCGTTGGGTGCGGGGCGCACACTCCGATTACGGTGAGCACGGGTGCGGTTCCTGGGATGGAAGCAGAATCCGCTGGAGACGCCAACGAGGGCGGCTTCACTCCTGCAGCAGCAGGAGCGTGAGGCGCCTGCGCCGGTGCAGATCCGGGCGGAGCGGCCTGTCCCCAGGCCAACGATCCCAACAGAACACACATCAGCCAGCTGCTACGCATAGAGTCACTGCCTCCAGGATTCGTGCACCGAAAGGTGAAATTTCTTGAGCAGGAAATCCTAGCACAATGCCGCGCCTCCGAGGGCGTGATCCCACTAGAACGAAGTTACTTTGTGTGCCTTCGTGTCCTCCGTGGTCCCTTGAATTTCCGCAAGACGTGATTTGGTTGGCGCTTTCCGCGGGGTGCGGCGATAATTTTCCCATGGCTGGAAGCTACGCGATTTCATCCCCGGAAGCGATGCGCGCCGAGAAGCGCAGCGCGGCCGGAAACTCGGTGCTGGCTGCGATTGTCATCACGGGGCTGAAAATTGTCGTTGGCATCAGCACTGGGAGCTTGGGCATTCTTTCCGAAGCCGCTCACTCCGGTCTCGACTTAATTGCGGCTCTGGTTACGTTCTTCTCGGTGGGAGTCTCCGACAAGCCGGCCGATGCTGACCATCAATATGGCCACGGCAAAATCGAAAACTTTTCCGCCTTCGTTGAGACCGGCCTGCTGCTTGTGACTTGCGGCTGGATCGTCTACGAGGCGATTCTGCGGCTGTTTTTCCGGCACATCGAAATTGAGCCGTCCCTTGCGGCATTTGCCGTCATGATCTTTTCCATGGGCGTGGACTGGTGGCGCTCGCGTGTGCTCGGGCGCATTGCGGCAAAGTATGACAGCCAAGCCCTGGAAGCCGATGCCCTGCATTTCTCGACTGACATATGGTCGGGCGGCGTGGTCGTGCTCGGCCTTGCCCTTGTACTCGCTGGACGAATCTACAAACTCGAATGGCTTCGCAATGCCGATCCGATTGCCGCCCTCTTCGTCGCCGGCGTGGTCATTTCCGTCAGTTGGCGGCTTGCCCGTCGCACTGTGGATGCGCTGCTCGATGCTGCCCCCGCCGGCGTCCGCTCCCAGATTCAGGATGCAGTCTCGCGCGTCGATGGCGTGCTGGAAGTGGATCGAGTCCGCATCCGCCGCGCTGGCAATCGCTATTTCGCCGACCTGAATGTCGGTTTCGCGCGCACTGTGACCTTCCAGCGCTCGGGACAACTTGCAGATGCCGTATCGCAGGCCGTGCATCGCATCCTGCCCGAGGCGGACGTGACTGTTCAGCCACTTCCTCGCGCACAGCGTACGGAAAATATTTTCGATCGCATTCGCGCCGTGGCCGCGCACAAGAATTTGAACGTCCACGACATCAGTGTGCAAGGCAATGCCGGACGGTTGCATGTCGAACAGCACATCGAGCTCGATGAGCGCATGACCCTGAAACAGGCTCACGATCAAGTTACGGAGCTCGAAGCCGATATGCGCCGCGAGGTGCCCGAGATCTCCGACATCCTCACCCACATTGAGAGCGAGCCAGCCACCATTGAAGCGTCGGAAGAATTGCTGAGTAACGCCGAACTCGAGCGCCGGTTAAGAGCTGAGGCAGCGCATTTTCCCGAAATTCTCGACGTCCATGAATTCGTGTTTAAGCGTGTGCGCGGCCGTTTGTTCGTTTCTTGTCACCTGACGCTATCTGACGACCTTTCCCTTGCCCGGGTTCACGATCTGCAGACGGAATTGGAAACACGCTTCAAGCAGGCCGCGCCCGAGTTATTCCGCGTTCTGATTCATCCCGAACCCAGCACGGATAATCGCCGCTAGCTGGGGCTACGGCGGTCATCCCGAAGCCCCGCGTTTTCACCAGCGGGGCGAGGGATCTCGCGTACAGGGAATTTGGAGCCATGGGAGAACCTTCGCTCCGCCTGAAGCAGGGCTACGCTCAGGATGGTCTCACCCCGCCAGCAGCGCCACGCCCGCCGCGACCAGAACGGCGGCCATCCAACGCCGTCGATCGACTTTCTCGTGCAGAAAAATTTTCGCCGCGAAGGCATTCCCGATGAATGTCAACGATGCCGCGGCCGGTCCGACCAGGCTGACATCCCCCCACGACAGCGAAAACATCAGGCTGAAGAACGACAAAGCCATGGCCGTCAGGCCGGCAAAGAAATTTGGATTGCCCAGCGTTCGCTTGACCACCGCCCATGTTCCGCAGCGGCGCCGCAAGTCATTTACGTCTCCAACCTGCCGCATCGCGCGCGAGAGCAGAACGTCGCCGACAACGGAAGCCAGCGCAACCGCCACGATCGAGATCCAAGTGTAGACCATCGAAATGTAGGAATGATTCATGATTCCGCTCCGCTCGAAGCGACGCGCTGCTCGGGATTGTCGCCGGCTTCACGAATCGTTTCCGGGGCTGTATCGAAGGCTCCTGAATCATGTTGTTCCCGCGATGTCGCCGCCGGGCCTGCGGCAACAAAGCCCACTCCCCCAGAGATCAGCGCGATCCCCAGCCAGCGCGACATACTCACATGTTCGTGCAAGACAAATTTCGCGATCAGCGCCAGCAAGACATATCCCACCGAACTCGCCGGCAACACATAGGTCAGATCGGCCCAGGAAAGTGCATTCATGTAGGTGGCAAAAAATGCCAGCAGAAGAATGATTCCAATCGAGACCCAGGGATTCAGCAGGGCAGCAATCAGGGTTGAAAGATGATGCAGCGAGATATTCCCGGTCTGCTTCATCCCTTGCGAGAGCATGGCGTCGCCGGTGGCGGCAAAGACGGCAACTCCGGCTAGCACAAGGTATTTGCGGAAAGTCACTAGCAGCTCGAAAAGTTCGCCTCGTGCAGAGAACGAGCTCGAAGGCGCTCAGGCTTTGGCCGGCTCGGCGGCACGGGCCGTTTCAGCATGTTTCTTGACCATCTTGTTACGCGCCGAGCGGAGCTTCAGGAAAGTCTTCGCTTCCTGATACAGCCGTTTCCGCTCGTGGCCATCAAATGCAGCCTTCCGCAGAATGCGGAAGACGGCCTTCGGGCGGAAATAGTACTCATCGTAAAAACGATGCACCGCAGCCAGAATCTCGTCGGCAGGCAGCCCTGGGTATTGAATGTGCGCCAGTTGATGGCCGCCTTCGTCGACCATTTTGCTCTCGGCGACCATAAATCCGTTTTTCACGGCGTAATCGTAAAGCTCGGTTCCGGGATACGCATGCGCCACCGAAACCTGAATCGTCTCCACGTCCAGCTCTTTGGCGAACGCAATCGTATTGTTGATGGTCTGATGCGTCTCGCCGGGCAATCCCAGAATGAAGTCGCCGTGCACGACCAGCCCCAGCTTGTGGCAATCCTTGGTGAACTGCCGCGCGCGTTCCACGGTCGCGCCTTTCTTGATGTTTTTCAGAATCTGCTGATCGCCCGATTCGTAGCCGACGATCAAAAGCCGGCAGCCGGCCTCTTTCATCGCTTTCAGCGTTTCATAATCGGTCGTCACGCGCGAGGTACACGACCACGTCAGCCCGAGCGGTTTCAGCTTCGTGCACAGTTCGATCGTGCGTGCCTTCTGAATGTTGAAGGTGTCGTCGTCGAAGAAGAATTCCTTTACGTTCGGCCAGTATTCCTTGGCCTTTGCCATCTCGCGCGCTACATCATCCGTAGAACGCTTGCGCCACGGATGTCCACTCAACGTCTGCGGCCATAGGCAGAACGTGCACTGCGCCGGACAGCCGCGCGTCGTGTAAAGCGAGACATAAGGATGCAGCAGGAACGGCACGTTATACCGCGTCACATCGAGGTCGCGCTTGTAAACTTCCGTGACATGCGGCAGCGCGTCCAGGTCCTGAAGCTGCGGCGCGTCCGGATTATGCACAGCCTTGCCGTTCTTCAAAAACGATACGCCCGGGATTTCCTCAAGCGGCTTGCCCTTTGCGTAATCGACGACGGCGTAATCGAATTCTTTGCGGACGATGAAATCGATGGCCGGACAATCGCGCAGAGATTTTTCCGGCAGAACGCTCACATGTGGGCCAACAAACGCGATTTTGATCCTGGGATTGGCGTCTTTGATCGCGCGCGCCAGACGAATGTCGCCAGGAAACCCCGGCGTCGACGTGAACAGCACCAAAAACTCGAAGTCCTTCGCAATCCGGATGGTCTCTTCGCCAGAAACGTGATGCGGTGGGGCATCGAGCAGCCGAGCGCCTTCCAGCATCCCGGTCGGATAAGCGAGCCAAACCGGATACCAGTAGCTCTCAATTTCGCGCGTGGCTGGCCAGCGTGAGCCAGCTCCGCCGTCAAAGTTCTCAAAAGATGGGGGATTGAGAAACAGCGTCTTTAGAGGCATATTTCGTTAGATTCTTATTTTAGCATTCGTGGCCTGGGCACACCTGAGCCGAGGCCTTGCCGAAACGGGTTCCTGAACCGGACACACAACTGCTGACTAGGCCTAAGTGCTTGATTCCAGGCTACTCGCAAATGCAAAAAAGGGCATGCACAGTGAGCTAAGTGTGAACTTCTGTACAGTAAAAGGCGAAATTCAGCCCTAAACGGTGCCCTTGAACGTCGCCATGACTGGAAATTAAACCAACAGGAGAGAGTTCCCAAGAAAACGGGTTTGCTCCATGGGACTCTGTGGCCGTTCTCTTGCAACTCTGCGTTTCAAGGTATTGATCCAGAATATCTGGATCGTCCCGAGCGCAATCTGTGAGGAAATTATTGACCTTCGGCTGATGCCGGTACGCTGAAACGTATGCCACGATCCTGGTTGGCTTTGACCGTGGCCGGGATATCGAGTTCAGATAACGGAATTTTGACAGTTTGCTGCGGGGCAAAGTCCCACAGCATGTCGGCTACGATCGCATAATTCTGCACTTCCTGTTTGTGTTGATCGCGGAAGACAAGCACCGTCGGCCGCATCCTCGAATCGGTCGTTTGCTCGTGGCTCCGTTCCGCTTCCTGCATGCGCTCGGGATCGAGAGGCGGATGTACCGGAGCGTATTGGTTGTAGCGCTCTCGCTGGTTCTGAGCTTCCGCGTCCGCGTATCCCTGGTTATAAGCGCCCTGGTAGGCGTCCTGATCGCCGTCCATCTGCTCCTGCCGCAGCATCTGCATTTCCTGCAGATTGTCAGCGTTCATCTGCTCAGCAGTCGCGAGATTGTTGTCATAGTCGCTGTTGTCGTAGCTGTTGTCTTCAGAGCCCCACCAACCCCACCACGGATCGAAATATCCCCAGCCCCAATACGGATAACCCCAACCCCCATAACCCCAGCCCCAGTACGGATAGCTCCGAATATGGAAACTGACCCCGCCGTCACGGAATCTGTTGTTGCCGAATCCACTCCGTCCGAATCCGTTCCGCGCAAATCCATTCGGACCGAATCCATTCCGGACATATCCGCGGCCGTATCCGTTCGTCGCATACGGCTGGCGCACCAGCGGCGAGGTCGGAGGCGCAAAACTCCCTGTCGGTGGATGCGTGAAACCGAAGGTTGGAGATAGATGAGAGGACCCGCCAGAAAATCCCGAGCTGCCGTGATATCCGCTGAAGCCGCCGGCGTGGCCTCCGCCGCCAAAACCGCTCACGTGCCCGCCGCCCCCGAAGCCACCGGCGTGGCCGCCGCCACCGTGACCACCGCCACCACCGCCACGCTGTGCCCACAAAGGTACAGCCAACATCAGGGCAAACGCCGCAATGGCCATCCCACGGCGCATACTGCAGATATTATAAGCCCGCATCACAAGAACCCAAAAATTGCAGGACCCAAATCAACTCTATCAACTCTATTGACTGAGCGGCAACAGCGACTCACAAGCAGCTTCGCTGGGAATGCCTGCCCCACTCGGTTGCACTCGGACTATCGCATCTTCAAACGAACAAAAGCTGCGAATTCCCGTCTGGTTCACCGCCGTGGGCACTGCGGTCGCATAGTACTGCACCGCCGGAGGACCTCCCGAGCCCGCGGCCGTGAAGTTGTATCCGCTCTTCATGCCCGATGCCAAATCGCTGCCGATCAGACAGGCGGTGGTTGAACTCGGTGTGCACGGAGTCACTCCGCCCAAATTGCTCAATGTCGTCGCATAACCGACCGTCGGATAGCTGGACTGATAGGTGATCATGGCTGTATTGATGGTGCGGATCGACGCCACGGCTGACGCCTCGTTGGCCGCCATTTTGGCGCGCAGTAAGTTGGGAATCGCGATCGCGGCGATGATGAGAATAATCGCTACGACGATCAGCAACTCGATCAGAGAAAAACCGCCCTGCTGGCTCGATTTGGTTTTGAATATCGGCTGCCTAACCATGGGAGAATCGCCCCTTCCGCCGAGATCCGGCGCGCCTCAAGCTTACCACTGGCGCGGCTTTTGCGGGAATTTGTCTCCGCGAAAAATGTGCCGAAATCGGTGTGGCTAATTGTAGAACTGGCAATCCCGGGATTCTTGCAAGGATTTTCTCTGTGACCGGCGCAGCCAGATGAAAACTCTAGCCTAAAGAATGCAGATTCCTTCACTACGGTCTCCCCCGTATTGGCCAGTGCATCTTCCCTAGCTCAAATTGAGGAGGGCGCGGTCAGCATAGCTGTCGAGCGAATTCGTCCCGGAGGGACGTTTGGCCATTCGCATCCTGATCGCTGATGACAACCCCGACATGCGCGCGGCAATGCGACTCGTGCTCGAAAGCGCCGGGCCCTGGGAGGTTGTCGAGGTTTCCGATGGCGACCAGGTTCTTGATGTCGTTCGCGGCCAGAGTTTCAATCTGATCATCCTTGACCTGGCTATGCCGGGCATCGACGGGATCAGCGTGGCGCGGGTGATTGCCGAAAAATATCCACGAGTGCCGATTCTTATGCACACCCTCTACTGGTCGCGCCGCGTCGCTGTCGAAGCGCTGAAGGTCGGTGTGCGCAAGGTTATCCCGAAATCTGACAGGGCGACGATCTTAACGGCGGTTCAGGAAATTCTCGAGGCGGAGGCGGGCCAAACATCCGCACCTGACAATGTCTCGCTGCTTCCAGAGACTTCTACGACTCCGTCTCCTGCGCGGCCTTCCGAGAGCGGCAGTCAGGAACAGCGCGAGAGTCCGAAGGGCCCACCTTCTGACGCGCTCGCTCCAAAAGCTTGATCAGTTCCTGCATAAGCTCCCCGAATTTGCGGCTGTCCGTTTCGCCGGCAATTCTGGCGCACAGGATCTCCAGCAGTACCCGGTCCTCGGCGCTCATCATGGAAAGGTTAGAGCGCGAGAGAGAAAGAAATGTCCGTACCAAAGACTTTGTAAAACCAGGCGGAAGTTTCCGGAGCACAAATCAGCATCGGACCCGAGATCGCATCAGGCGCAGCAGAATTTCGCGATGCGGGCCCAATCTTGCTTGCCCCACTGCACCGCGAGTAAGCTTCCCCCAGGTCGCGCTGCACGCGCGTCATGCCGTGTCCAGCCCTGGAGGAAATGTGCGCGTCACCGCTCTCCGGGTTTTTTCTTCTATCGTCCTGTGTGAATGCCTCGTTCTGTTAACGGTCGCCTGTGGCGGCGGTAACTCGCCTCCTTGTACAGGCTGTCCTCCGCCCGAAGTCAACACGTTCTTAGTCGCCGTCGCCGAACCGAGCCTGCAATCAAGCCAGCTGTTTGTGTTTCCCATCGACGCTACTACCGGCGCGCTTGGATCGCCGTCCTCGATTGTAGGTCCCGAGCCGCCAATCTCCAGTGCCTTGGTCGCTGGCCAAGACCAAGCCACTCCATTCCTTTATGTCATGCAGCTTCACCCTGGCCAAGGATTGAGCTCTCAGGTCTACGGCTATGCGATGGATCCAAAAACCGGCGTGCTCACCGAAATCGCTTCTTCTCCCTACAACGCGCCCGACGCCATTACCCTGAGCGGAGGAGCAGGCCTGAATAGTTTTTTCTACGTCGGTTCCATCGCCCAGTTTAGCGAGGGAATTGCACCTGCTGTGGAAGCCTTCTGCATCGGCGAAGATGGCTCGCTATCGTCTTCCATTCCCGGATCTCCCTTCGCCGCCGCGCCTTTTTCCAATGAAATCGCCGGTGCCGGCCCGTGGCTCGCGGCCGCCTTGCCCTACTTGTACGCTACCGAGACCGAAAACGACACGAGCGGCGGCATTGCGGCATTCAGCATCGACACAAACACAGGAGTTCTGACGCCGTTGCCCGGATCGCCATTTTCTGTGCCCGTCTCCGCGCCCGGCAAGATCATCTATGATCCGCTTGGATATGTTTTCGTCACTCTTTCGACTCCGCCTCCAAATATGCAGAATTACATTGCCGGCTATGCCATAAACGCGAGCACCGGCGCTCTCACTCCTGTGCCCGGATCGCCGTTTTCGGTTGGCAGCATTGCCGGCCTGGCGCTCGACGGCTCCGGCAAGTTTCTCTTTACGGGAGTTGATCAGACCCAGACCATCGATGAGTTTCAGGTGGATTCGGCTAATGGCACGTTGACTCCACTAGCCGGAGCCAAGGCTCCTATACTCGGGCCCTTTCTTGTCTTCGGAAATAACCTCTATGCGCCGAGTGTATCGACCGTGACAACGGCACCGCCGGGAGGTCCGGCGATCGCTGCTTTCACGATTGACGAGAATACCGGAGCGTTGACGCCGGTTTCGGGATCTCCTTTTTCCGTGGCTGCTCCCGTTCTGGCGATGACGGCAGCAGAGACCATATCCCACTAGTAAACCACGCTTCGACGTCTTATTTTTTCTGCTTCTTTTTGTTTTTCTTTCCGCCAGCCTTTGTATGCGCGGCTTTTTGGGCAGGTTTCGACGTAGCTTTAGCAGGTTTGGCCGCGGTTTTTGCGGGTGCCGCGGGAGTCTGTTTCGCTTCCGTTTTCACGCCCTTGGATTTATCAGCCACAGCCGCAGGCGCTGGAGCTGGAGCGCTAGCCGCCGCGGCCTTCTTTCCCTTCGGCCCAGGTTTGGCCGGAACTTGAGCGCCAGCGCCCTCGACAGCCGCTTTGGCCGCTCGTCCACGGCGCGGCGGAGGTGGCGGAGGTGGCGGAGGCGGAGCGAGCGGCTTCAGGAACTTCAACGCTTCCGTCCGAGATCGCAGCTTGCCATCCAGTAGTAGCATGAAAACATCGTGTGCGATCTTCGGATATTCCGGCAGCTGTGGCGTGATCAACAATTCCGTCATCTCCGGTAACGGAATCTTCTGCTGCACTTGCCGCCATTTGGTCAGGTAGTTCTTGATCTTCTGTTCCACCGATTGTTGCTTCGCCGTCACGGCCAGAAACAGGATCATCTCCGGCCGCGCATTGCTGAGCAACTGCCACGTACGAGAAGGCGTCGCCGCTTCCTTACCCATCAGGCGCTTAGCCAGTTCTTTGGCGTGATCTTCGATGTCGCGCCAAGCTTCCACCAGATCCTTGCGCGGAA